>CAYMKQ010000012.1:25434-38612 GCA_964391175.1 uncultured Gemmatimonadaceae bacterium
TGACGCGAGCGCCACGATCACTGGGGAGTCAGACGGAGATCCTTGCGCTGGAATTTCGCGTACGACACGCCCAGCTTGTCGAGCGCCGCGCTCGGGCAGCCATTCCATTCGGGCACGAATGTGTTGCCGATGTAGCGCAGATCCTTCACGCCGATGCGGCTCGACCAGAATCCGGTCGATGTGAGATCGCGGAACCGGTTGAAGAAGGGAATGCCGTCAGCCATGCCCGCCGGGGCGCGAGCAGGCCAGGCGATCTCGTTGAGGATACCTTCACGCTGTGCCTCGCTCGCCTCCCGGAACGGCCTGGAGAATCGGCTCATCGATTGCGCATCGAGCCAGGCCAAACCGTCGCGCATCCATTTCTGATTGTCCGGACGGTCCATCATCATGAAGTCCATGAATTCCGGAACGCCCGCGTCGCTCGCGTTCCCGGAGCGGTCGTCTCGCGGAATTATCATGTCGGCGAGGATACGCGCCGTTCGAAACTCGATGGCGGTGAAGAACTTCGGCGCGAACGCGACTCCTTCGTCCGCCGCCTGCAACGCGGCGTCGACGAACTTTCGCGCCCTCTCCTGATCGGCCGCTGGCAGGCTGAAGACCGCCGCGAAAGGAAGTGCGGCAAGCAGCTGCACAGCCTCGCGGCGGCTCATGTCCTTCGACAACGCCGCCGGCGCGACCGGAGTTTCGTCCGCCTGTTCCTGTCCGCTCGTCGTCATAGAGTTCCCCGCTTCCGCTCCGCCGTTATGTAATCGCTCGTTCGCATTGCGAGCGCCATTAGGGTCCAGGTTGGATTCTTGTCGGCCTGCGACACGAAAGGTGCGCCGTCCGCGACGAAGAGATTCTTCACGTCGTGGGCTCGACAGTTTGCGTCGAGCGCCGAAGTGGCGGGGTCGTTGCCCATGCGGATGGTGCCGAGCTCGTGGATGATCTCTCCGCCCTTCGCGATTCCGTATCCCGTGTCCACTGTCGGCATGGCGGCGAAAACCTGCCCGCCCATTTCCTCCACCAGCGCGCGGAATGTCTGGTGCATGTGGCGGACCTGCTTGTATTCGTAGTCGGTCCACTTCCAGTGGAAGCGCAGCACGGGAATGCCGTAGCGATCCTTCACCTGGGGATCGAGCTCGCAGTAACTCTGCTCATTGGGGATCATCTCTCCTCGCCCCGCAAAGCCGACGGTCGCTCCGTAATAGCGCCGGTAGTCGTCCTTGAGCTTCTTTCCGTATCCACCGCCCGAGGGGTAGCGATGGATTCCCCCCAACACCCCGTATCCCGGCGGATTGCTCACTCCGCCCCCTACCTCGATGTGATATCCGCGCGGGAAGTCGAGCTTCCTGTTGTCTATCCACCACGGCATGTAGATGTGCGCACCCCCGGTACCGTCCTCGTTGTGCGGGACGTGGTCCATCATCTTGGGGATGAAGCCTGAGACGCTGATGCCGGTGGTGTCGGTCAGGTACTTCCCCACGACGCCGCTAGAATTGGCGAGGCCGTTGGGGAACTGCGCGGACTTCGAGTTGAGGAGGAGCCGCGCCGACTCGCAGGCGCTGGCGGCCAGTACGACCACGCGCGCGTGCGCCTGCCTCGCCGCGCCAGTCTTCGTGTCGATGTAGGCCACTCCGCTGGCGAGTCCCCGGTTGTTCAGAGTTACCTCGCGAGCCATGGCGTGGGTGACGAGCGTAAGGCGTCCCGTCCTGAGCGCCGGCGCGATCAGGACATCCGTCGAGGAGAAGTTCGACTTCGTCATGCAGCCACGGTTGCATTGCCCGCAGTAGTGGCACGCCGGACGGCCGTTGTGGTTCTTCGTGATGACGGACATACGGTTTGCCACGCAGCTGATGTTGAGTCGGTCCGCCGCATCCTTGATCATCAGCTCGTAGCACCGTGGCTTCGGCGGCGGATGGAAATAGCCGCCCGGATGATTCGGGAGGTTGTCGTTGTTGCCGAAGATTCCGATCAGCTTGTCGATGCGGTCGTAGTAGGGAGCGAGGTCCTCGTACCCGATCGGCCAGTCATCACCGAGTCCGTCGCGGCTCTTCGCCTTGAAATCGTCGGGCCCGAAGCGGAGCGATATGCGACCCCAGTGATTGGTGCGGCCTCCCACCATCCGCGCTCTCCACCACATGAAGTCGGTGCCCTCGGCCTTGGTGAAGGGCTCGCCCTCCAGCTCCCAGCCGCCGATGCACGCGTCGAACTCGCCGAACGGACGGTCGCGCGTGGATGCGCCGCGGCGGGGAGAGTCGTACGGCATCTTCATCATCGCGGAGTCGCGCGTGTTGTCCCAGTTTCCTCCGGCCTCGAGGAGAAGCACGTTCGCGCCGGCGCGCGTGAGCACGTAGGCGGCCATGCCGCCGCCCGCGCCCGAACCCACGATGCAGACGTCGTACGTCTTTCGCTGCGCGCTGAAATCCATCGTTATTCGCGGTTGAGGACAGGGGAAAGTAAGGAGCGCCAGACTCCCGCACTAGCCCCGCCCAATATCACATTTGTGTGCGGCCTGAGTGGTGACCTATGCTCCGCTCCGGCACTGAGAATCGAGCCTTAAATACGTGACTTTGGCGCCTCTCTGACAGTCTTTCTACCGAGTGAAGATTCCATCTCCCACCCTGTTCGCGCGAGCCCATGCAACACACGAGTGACAGCGCGAACCTCTACCGCCTCGAGACGACTCGCAAAGCGGTCATCCTGACGATGCTGGATGGCGAAGAGCTCCGCGGAAACGTGTTCATCCACCTCTCGTCATACCGGCCATTCGAGCTCGAGGACGTCTCGGAGGTGTTCAACTCCGACCAGGCGTTCTTCCCTCTGGAGCTGGAGAACGAAGAAGTAATCCTCGTCGCCAGGGCGCGTGTCGCCGAAGTCGCCGCTGACCGCGGCGAAGATTCGGCGGACGAGCCCGTTCGCGGCGCACCAACCCCAACCGCGCTGCTTCAGATCGTTCTGGTCGGCGGAGAAGTACGCCTCGGATCGATCCGTCTCGATTCGCGGCCCGACCGCGCGCGCGTGCTCGACTATCTCAATCGCCTCACTTCGCGGTTCCTCACGCTCTATACCTCAAACGAAGCGCGGCTGATCAATCGTTCCCTGATCGACCGCGTCCGCCCCCTGGACTGACATGGCCCCCCCCCAGCTAGATCGCTTTCTCTCCGCCCTCGTTTCCAACAAGGCCACCGCGCTCGTTCTGGCGGAAGGCGAAGTTGCGACGCTGACAATAAAGGATTCCGCTCGCCCGGTGATGAAGCAGCCGCTCACCAGCGCGCAGATACTGACTCTCGTGCGCGAGATCGCCCCGCCGAACTCTCCACACTCGCTCGATCTGCATGGTGGCGTTTGCTTCACCTATGCATCGGGGGACGGCACGTTCGAGGTTGCTCTCACTCAGGGCACCGGGAAGGTCGTCGCGCGCATCCAGCCCGCGAACGGAGCTGCCCAGAACGGGACCAAGCCCGCTGCAAAGCAGGTCGAGCCCGTCATCGACGCGCCGGTCTCAGCTCCAGCGCCGGCCCCAAAAAAGGCCGAAGCTGCTCTCAAGGAGCCGTCCCGGGCCGAGCCACCTTTGCCCGTCGCGAGTACGGGTAACCGCGCGCTCGACAAGATCGACTCGCTTCTCCGTAATCTCGTCGGCCAGAAGGCTTCGGATCTTCACCTGCGCGTCGGCGCACCGCCGATGCTTCGCGCCAACGGCGAGATCGCCGGCATTCCGAACGAGGCGATTCTCACTCAGGACGACATCGAGTCGATGCTCACCTCGGTGATGCCGAAGCAGAACCGCGAAGAGTTCGCCGAGCTGAACGACACCGACTTCGCGCACGATATCGTCGGCGTCGGCCGCTTCCGCGGCAACGCCCTGCGCGACCGCAAGGGGACCGGCGCGGTATTCCGCGCCATTCCCGCCGCCGTCGTGACGGTGGAGCAGATGGGGCTGTCGCAGGAAGTTCAGCGTCTCTGTCAGCTCACAAAGGGGCTCGTGCTGATCACTGGTCCCACCGGGTCCGGAAAATCGACCACTCTTTGCGCATTGATCGACCTGATCAATCGCACCCGCTCGGATCACGTCATCACGATCGAGGATCCGATCGAGTTCGTCCATGAGAGCAAGAAGTGCCTCATCACCCAGCGCCACGTGGGAGTGCACACGTCGTCGTTCAAGCACGCGCTTCGCGCCGCGCTGCGCGAAGATCCCGACATCGTGCTGGTGGGCGAGCTGCGGGATCTCGAGACCGTCTCAATGGCGATCGAGACTGCTGAAACGGGTCACCTCGTCTTCGCGACGGTTCACACCTCGAGCGCGGTCGGCACGGTCGATCGCGTCATCGACCAGTTCCCGCCCGACCGGCAGGCTCAGATCAGAGTCATGCTGTCGGAATCGCTGAAGGGCGTGATATCACAGGTGCTCTGCAAGAAGATCGGTGGAGGCCGTGTCGCGGCGCGCGAGATCATGCTGTCGACGCCATCCGTCTCGAACCTGATCCGCGAGGGCAAGACCTTCCAGCTTCCCTCTGTCCTCCAGACGTCTCGCCGGCTCGGAATGGTGACGATGAATGACGCGCTCATCGAGCTCGTGGACAACTCGCTCGTCGAGCCGGAGGAAGCCTATCTCAAGGCGACCGACAAGGTGGGCATCGTCAACATGCTGAAGCAGCGTGGCAAGGATGTGAGCTTCGTGGATGTCGACGACGCCAGCGCCGCGGGCGGCTCATCCAACGGAGCTGAAAGCCACGTGAAGGCAAAGGGACGCGCGCCAGCCGCTAGGTAAGCGAAATAGTCACGCGCGACGGAACGCTCTCCGCCCAGGAGAGCGTTCCTGTTTTCAGGGCTCCTTCATCGCGGAGTCGAGCCTTGCCTGTCGCGCAGTGGCTGAGTCCGCGGTCCCGAGAGTCTTCTTGACTGCGCGCGCTCCGGGAATCCGCGACGCGCCGAGGATGCTGTCCTTCTCGCGCTGCGTGAGATCGGCGCGATCGTCTTTCTCCGCATCGCCGCAGGCAGAAGCCGCGGCAGCGGACAGCACGGCGAGAAATGTCAGTCGGCGTAATGACATCAGTAGGCGCTAGGCAACGGCGCCCGGCGGAGCGCCGGCGCCGGCGGACGCCGCCTTGCCGCCCCTCGGCTTGAAGAGCACGGCAAAGAGGACGAACACCACGAACGCTCCCGCTGAGGGAACGAGCCAGATCGAGTCCCAGTCGTGCGTGACCTTGAGACACTCCCGAGCCGCGGCCGCGGCATCGGTGCACGACTCGTTCACTCTCGCGTAGCGATTGACGACAGCACCCGACGCGAAAGCGCCGATGAAATAACCGAGGCCATTGGTGACGAAGTTGATCATGCCCTGCGCGGCGGCGCGGATCTTCTCACCCGCGCGCTGATCGGTGTAGATCTGTCCCGCCACGAAGAAGAAATCGTAGCAGACGCCGTGCAGCAGGATGCCGAGGTATATGAGCCACATGCCGGCGGCGGCGTCGCCCATTCCAAACGCGAGATACCTGAGCGACCACGCCAGCATGCCGACGAGCATGATGACCTTGATGCCGAACCGTCGGAGCACGATCGGCAGGAGCAGCATGAAGACGATTTCGGACATCTGCCCGAACGTCTGGATGAACGCCGGATCCGGCGCTCCGATCTCGTTGAGGAACGGATTGGCGAAGGTGTAATAGAACTGAAGGGGGATGCAGAGGAGAAAGGATCCGACGACGAATACGAAGAAGTCGCGGTTACGGAGCAACTGCAGCGCGTCCAGTCCAAGCGCGTCTCGCGCGCTGAAGCGCCCGCCGGCGGCCTTGGGTGGCGTATGCGGCAGCACCAGAGCGTAGGCCGCCATCACGATCGATGCCCCCGCGGCGAGACGCATCGGAAGCACGAGTGCGTCGGCGCGGAACACCTTGCCGACGAGTATCCCCGCCACGATCCAGCCGATGGTGCCGAGCACCCTGATGAGAGGAAAGTCGCGCGCCGGATCGCGCACATGGTGGAACGAGATCGAATTCGTGAGCGAGAGCGTGGGCATGTAGCACAGCGCGTAGAGAATCAGAAGCGGATAGAAGCGGCTGAAGGTCGTCTGCATGGACACCAGCCACATCACCACGCCGCCGGAAAGATGAAGCAGCGCGAGGAGCTTCTCGCTCGAGAAGAAACGGTCGGCGATGATCCCCATGAAAAAGGGTGAGACCAGCGCGGCGATCGCCGTCGCGCCGTAGGCGAGCCCGATCTGCTGATCCGTGAAGCCCAGCGTCTGGCCGAGATAGGTGCCCATCGTGACGAACCACACCCCCCAGATGAAGTACTGGAGGAACATCATCATCGAGAGACGCTGTCGGACCGAGCTCACTTCAGCTCCCGAATGCGAATGTTGCGGAGCGTGAGGGTTCCTTCGTGGTCACCCTGGAACCCGATGTGCCCTCTACTGGCACGCCCATAGCGGGGCCACTCGACGAACTTGCTCGCCTTGACCTTCGCCTCCCAATCGGGGCTTCCGAGCTCGTACTCGAGCAGCTTCTGTCCGTTCATCCAGTGCTGCACCCGCGGGCCCTGCACGACTATCAGCGTCGAATTCCACTCGCCGGCGGGCTTCACCACGCCTGCCGGAGCGGGATAGAGTTCGTACGCCGCTCCCGCTGATGTGAGACGATTCTTCCCATCCGCGTGGGCAGCGTCATCGAGAAGCTGATACTCCGGAGCGGTCCAGTAGATGAACTCTTCCTGCTCGGTGCCCCGATAAAAGACTCCTGCGTTTCCGCCCGGCGCGAGCTTCCAGTCGAAGGCAAACTGGAAGTCTCCGAATTGGTCCGTGGTGACGAGGTCTCTGGGGGTTCCCGTCTTGGTGAGAGTCCCATCAACGGCTCTCCAGCCGGAAGGAACTGTCTGCTGGCGGTACCCGCGCCATCCCGCTGTCGAGCGGCCGTCGAAGAGCGGTCGCCATCCCGCCGCGCGCTGTTCGGGACTCAGACCGACGGCCCCCCCCCTGGAGGCGTCACCCGTCTGCGTTCCGCTATTTCCCGCTGGTGCGCAGCTCGCGATTGCCAACGCGAGCTGGGCCACGATCAACACGCGCGCGGTCATTGCATTCATCATGGTGTCCTCGGGATTTTGTCAGACTGCCCAGCCGGCGCGGTACTCCCGCGTCAGGTACTGATTCGCCTCGGGGATGTTCGTCACCGTCATTCGCTCGCCGTCGTAGAGGATCTTTCTGCCCTGGCCAGTGCGCAGAGCGACGAGTCCCAGAAGCATCGTTTCCGTCAGCTGCGCCGCGTATTCGAGAGGCGAAGTCGTCTTTCCGTCGCCCTTGATCGCCTTCGCCCAGTTCATCTCGTGCGTTTCCGTTATGCGCGGGTACGATTTCGGGACCAGCGAGGCCTCCTCGGTGAGCGAGACGGGAAAGAAGCGCGGGTTCGAGCCGTAGGTGTCGTGCATCAGGATTCCCTTCTCGCCGATGAAGATCACGCCTCCCTCGCTCTTGAGCGTCACATCGTCGGGCAGCCTGTCAGGACGAGGTGGATAGAGCCCGCCGTCGTACCAGTTGAGTTTCACCGGAGGCCGCGCGCCGCGCGCGGGAAATTCGTAGTGAACGGCGGTGGCGACTGGATACGAGACGGGCTTGTTGAACGCGCGCGCTGCCGGTGTTCCCGCGGCGGCAGTCGGATCCGGTGGAATGGGCATCGTCCCCCACTGCGTCGATGTCGCCTCGATGCTCGTGGGATACTCGAGACCGAGCGCCCAGTAAGGGTGGTCGATGAGGTGCGCTCCCATGTCGCCGAGCGCGCCGACGCCGAATGGAATCCAGCCGCGCCAGTTGAACGGATGGTAGATCGGGTGATAGGGAATGTCCTCCACAACCGGTCCGAGAAAGAGATCCCACCTCAATCCCGGCGGAACTGGAGGTGATCCCATCGCCGACGCCAGCACCGAGTTCACGTGCCGGAAGCTCCATGGATTTCCGAACGGGCTCGGCGGTGGCGCCGGCGGTGGCGACCCGGTTGGCCGCGGAACACCCTGCGGCCAGTAGGTCACCGGACGATTCGTCCAGACGTGCACATCTCGAACGGGGCCGATGATGCCGGCCTGGATCCACTCGTTGATCAGGCGCGCGGAATCGCTGGAGTGGCCCTGATTCCCCATTTGCGTGACCAGCTTCGGGTTCGCGATGGCCATCGCCCTCAAAGCCCTTGCCTCGTGCACGGAATAGGTGAGCGGCTTCTGCACGTACACGTGCTTCCCCAGCTGCATCGCCGTTTTCGCCACGATTGCGTGGAGGTGATCGGGGGTGGCGATCACTACCCCATCGATGTCCTTCTGCTTGTCCAGCATCTCGCGAAAGTCGAGGTAGCGCGCGGCCTTCTCGAACTTCTCCTTCAGCTTGATGCCTTCGGGCCGGTCCTTTTTCTGGCTGTCCTTGAGCCGGTCGTTGACCTTGAACTCGGAGAACGCGAAGTCCACGTCCGCGAACGCGACAAAATTCTCCGTCTGGGCGAGCGCCTCGGCGTTCTCCCTGCCCATTCCGCCCATTCCCACGACGGCGAAGTTCAACGTATCGCTCGGCGCCTGGTAACCGACGCCGCCAAGAACATGGCGCGGCACGATCATCACGCCGAGTCCGATCGTTCCGGTCTGCGCGACGAAACCGCGCCGGGTCACACGCTTGTCAGGCATCGAAACGGCATCCCCCATTGAGTTGTGCGTTGCTCGACTCGAGATCAGAACTCCAGTGCGCGCAGATGGTCGTAGCTGGCTCGAATCGATGCCATCGGGTCAGCGGGTTGGTCGTGCTCTACGAAATAGTGCCTGATACCGGCTTTGCCACCTTCCGCGAAGATCGACTTGAAATCGATCCTTCCCTGACCGACACTCGTCATGAGATGGTCGGGCGGGCCGGCGGAATCCTTGACGTGGACAAGCGGGAATCGCTTTCCGAATCTGGTGAAGTAATCCAGCGGGTCGCCGCCGCCCTGGACCACCCAGTAGAGATCCATCTCGAAGTCGACCAGGGCGGGATCGGTCTCGGCGAGCAGCAGATCGAGCGGTACGACATTGCCCGTCTTCCTCAGCTCGAAATCGTGATTGTGGTAACCGAAGCGAAGTCCCGCGGCCTTCGCCTCCGTTGCCGCCGCATTGAACTCGGCCGCAAGCCGTTTCCATCCATCGAGCGTGCGCTCGTTCTCCGCCACCCACGGGATCGTCACCCAGCTGTGACCGATCGCCTTGGCGTTGTCGAGCGTTTCCCGCCAGTCTTTCCGCATCGAGTCGAGGGGGACATGCGTCGACGGCGATGTGAGGCCGTTGCGTGAAAGCAGCTCGCGGATCTCCGACGGCGTCCGGCCGAAGTAGCCGGCGAACTCGACTTCCCGGTAGCCGATCGCCGCAACGCGGGAGAGAGTCCCGGGCAGATCCGCCTTCATTTGGTCGCGGACTGTGTAAAGCTGGAGCCCGATCCGGCTCAACTTTCGCCGCCCGGGAAGAGCAGCCCCATTGGCGCCGCCGCTACATCCACTCGCGATCCCGAGGGCCGCGGCTCCGATTGTCGTGAGAAAGGCGCGCCGGTTCTGTGCTGTCATAGGAAGAGGGTGAGGTTCCCGCTAGTATGCTCCGATAGCCCATGCTCCGCAACAAAGCGGACCACTTCAGAAGGCGACGGAGCAGCTTCCACGCTACCTCCCCGTCAGCTCCAGGCGTGTGTAAACGAACCGGCCGTTGTACCCGAAGGGCGATGCCGGTGGAAACGGGAAGATATCGAAGCCGTTGTTCGCGCTCATCTTGTCTGGATAAACGTCGAACAGGTTTCTCGCTCCGAGAGAGAGCTTGAATCCCCTGATCGGCGCGAATCCGAGCTCCGCATCCACGAGTCCCTTTGCGCTGTAGGTCTGGGCGTCCGCGCCGGAGTAGCTGTAGAGTGACGAAGTGTACTCGCCGTAATAGGAGTACCGGACCAGGCCGTTCCACCACCCGTGGGTGTACTGGCCGGTGACGGTGCTCCGCCAGGCGGGTCGCTCCTTCGTCATCGCCAGAAGCCCGCCCTCGTCGTACTTGCCGATCAGCTCTTCACCCGTCCCCTCGAGCTCGCGCGGGAGAGGTATGCTGCTCTCATTGGGAATGGTCGTTCGCGTGAAGTTGAAAGCGGCATTCAGGCCGACGGTTCCGCCGAGCGCCGCGGCACTGTAATCCCCCGTGATGTCGAGGCCGCGCGTGCGGGTATCGATCGCGTTCGTGAAGTACTGCCCAGCCTCCGCGCGCGAGCCGATGTTGCGAAGTATCGACGCGACACTGTCGGTATCGAGGAATCCGGTGAGCACGATTCGGTCATCGACGTGTATCAGGTAGAAATCACTGGTGAACGTGAGATTCTGCAGCGGTGTTATCGCAAAGCCCGCGCTCAAGTTGCGCGATGATTCGGCTTTGAGAGGCCGCGCACCCAGAGCCCTCGCCTCGCGCGAGTTCACGGGAAAGATCCCGATCTCGAACGGCACCGGATTTCCGGTGACTGGGTCTGCCTTGAAGTTCGTGACGACGCTCGAGTAGAAACTCTGGTTGAGCGAGGGGGCACGGAAGCCGGTGCTCACGGCGGATCGAAGCGTAAGCTGCGGCGTCGGCTGGAATCGCACCGCCACCTTGCCGGTGAGCTTGTTGCCGAAATCGCTGTAGTGCTCGTAACGGGCGGCTACGTTGGCGAGGAGCCGCGCAACTAGATCGCCTTCGAGATCGATGTATGCGCTGACGTTGTTCCGGCTGGCGTCAGCTTCATCAGCGGGCCGAAAGCCGGGGAACACCTGCGATCCAGAGGGCGCGATGCTCCCATCCTGGGCCGGGTGGAAGCCGTTGATGTAGGAGCCCGCCTCGCCCGCGAGAATCTTGTAGCGCTCGTTCCGGAAGGCGGTGCCGATTGCCAGGTTAACCGGAGAAGCCAACCCGAGCTGATACTGGTGACTCGCGTCGAGGCTCAGGATTGCCTCGGTGAGCCGGAGCTCGCCGGCGAAGAAGCTTCGCTTGTTCGGTATTCCCGGATCGTCCGGGGTGCCCAGTACACCGTCCTGGCCCGGAGCGCACGCCGTCGCCAGGCAGGGGCCGAGAGAGGTGTTGAGCGTGTTGTCCAGGTTGTACTTGAAGCCGTTGTGCCCGACGGTTCCGCCCAGATCGTAAGACCAGTCGGCGAGCAGGCCCCGCACTCCGGCCGCGCCGGAAAAATCCACTACATCGGGCGCAAATTTTGGAAGAAACCCGTTGGGATAAATCTGCGTCCAGTTGCGCTCGCTCGACGGGGGCCGGAAGTAGCCGAAGCCGGTTCCCTCGCGCGAGCTGTAACCGCCGAAAGCATACAATCCGGCCCCGCCCGTACCGTCGAATGGAAAGCTCGCGCTGGCGAAGGTCATCAGATCCTTCGATGCTCCGTCGCCCCAATGGTGATTCGGCTGCGGGATTGAATTGTTCTTGGCTACGAGCTTGCCATCGACCACGGCATCGGCGTCACCGGGGTCACCGGGCACGAACATGGGCACAGGATCGGGCCCTGCGCGGTTCGTTGGCTGTCTGTCGCGATATTCGGCGAACAGACTCAGCGAGCCGCGGCCGAGCGGGAGTCCCCAGCCGGCGTTTACATCAATGGTCCGGCCGTCACGCTCGAAGCTGGGGCGCGAGCCTCCACTCGGCAGCGCGGCGGGGTTCTCCTCGCTCGTCATGTACTGACCGAGATCGGCAGTGACGAACGGGGAGAAAGCGCCCTCTCTGATCACGACGTTCACGACACCGGCAATGGCGTCGGAGCCGTACTGGGCCGCGGCGCCATCGCGCAGTATCTCCAGTTGGTTGATCGCGCCAGCCGGGATCGCGTTCATGTCGACTCCACTCGACCCGGCTCCCTGCCCTGCGCCGTAGTAGTGGATCAGGGCAGTGCGATGCCTGCGCTTTCCATTGAGAAGGACGAGCGTGTGGTCCGGACTGAGCCCGCGCATGGTGAAGGGGCGCACAATCTCGGTGGCGTCCGAAACGCTCTGACGCGGAAAGTTCACCGACGGGGCGAGCTGCGCGAGTATCTGGGACG
The DNA here is from genome assembly GCA_964391175.1 of uncultured Gemmatimonadaceae bacterium. GTDB lineage: Bacteria > Gemmatimonadota > Gemmatimonadetes > Gemmatimonadales > Gemmatimonadaceae > UBA4720. Next base: position 37,454 of record CAYMKQ010000012.1, read on the forward strand.
TCTCGGTGGTGCCTTGAGCACGAATGTCCTCGGCAGTGAAGACGTCGACGGGCACGGCTAGCTCTTCCGCGGCGGTATGACGAGCGCGGGATCCAACGACCACTTCGGCGAGCGAGACGGCCGCCCGACGAACCGTGATGTCCATACGCACGTCCTGGCCGTCGGCGACCGTTACCGCGATCGCGGGGGCGACGAATCCGAGGCGTCGCACGCGCACCGTGTAGGTTCCGGGAGGCACGCGCGATATCACATACTCGCCCCGGGCACGGCTCGTCGCTCGCAACCCGCCCGGATCGAGCACCACGGTCGTCTGCGGCATCGGGTTTCCGGTCGAATCGGATATTACGCCGCGAATGGTGCCGCCTTGCGCGGCTGCGGCGATCGGAGCGCAGACAAAAACGAGGACGGCGATCAGGCTGTCAGAGTGTCGCATAACACCTCCGGATCGGTAGGGTGCGGCCTGTACTGGGAGCTCGACATCGATGGGGTCGGCGAACGCGCGGTGAGACTGCGCAAGCCACGCGATCATCGCGGCAAACCTTACCGCGCAATACCGTGTTCTGCAAGCAGCGGCGACATCTGTGCGTAGCGATTTCCCCGTTACAGTCGTCCTTATTTCAACCATTCCTCGGAATCTCCACCATGCGTCGTGCGACGGGCCTTTCGCTTCTATTCGTTGCCAGCTCTGTCATTCTCGTCACCGGGTGCTCGAAGAAGCGAACGGCTTCTACCTCACCGACGCCTGTTGCCTCAGCGACCAACGCAGATCGTGCGCGGCGCGACTCGACGGAGCTCGCCGCCGCGGCCGCCGAGCGTCGAGCGGGCGAGGAGCGAGCCAGAGCGGCGCGTGAGGCGGATCAGGCCGCGCGCGAAACGATCCGTCAAACACTTGTGACGGCGATCTTCTTCGAGCTCGATCGCTCCGAGCTGACCGAAGAGGGGCGAAGCATCCTCGACGCCAAGCTGGACATAATGCAGCGCCAGCCAGAGGTCCGCATTCGCATCGAAGGTCACGCGGACGATACCGGCTCGGATGAATACAACATGGCCCTTGGCGAGCGGCGTGGCGCGGTGGCGAGCCGATACCTGACGCAGGGCGGAATCGCGGCCGGCAGAATCCAGATCGTGAGCCGGGGAGAGGAGCGGCCTGTCTGCACCG
>CAYMKQ010000012.1:38712-42396 GCA_964391175.1 uncultured Gemmatimonadaceae bacterium
GCGGCCGGCAGAATCCAGATCGTGAGCCGGGGAGAGGAGCGGCCTGTCTGCACCGCACGCGAAGAATCGTGTCGGGCGCGCAACCGGCGCGACGAGTTCGTGATTGTGTCGGGCCTCTAGTTCGCCGGTCTGATGTGGAGCGAATAGCTGGGGGGAGACTCGAACTCCCGACCTTTTCCGGGAAGATACAGCCGCTTTTCAAACCTTCGCCAATTCTGTCAAACTTCACCGTTTTGGGGGATGGCGACAGTCAATCGGGGGGAAGGCGACAGTAACTTTCCCCCCCTTCGAGCTCCCTCTTGACAGCATCCCGAAAAAGGCAGCCACCGGAGTTTTCACCGTGGTTTTTATCGGGGCGGTCATGGAGCGTCAGCAGATCGAACCCCTTTCATGGGGTGCGGCGCTTCTCGGGGTTTTCGACGGGGTTCTATTTCTTTTTCGATTGCGGTTATGATGCGCATGGCATCATAATGTCACCAGTCGAGCGACGCTACGGCGTGTCACCCACCACTTGTCAACAAGAAATCACAATGCGGAAGTCACTCCTATTGCCGATAGCAGCTCTACTGCAGGTGATGCCTCTATGCTCGGCTTCCGAAGCCGTTCGCCTGCGGCGCTTTCCTTTGTCTGGCTATTCACGTTGAGGAGGTCCTGTCCTATGTCCCGGTCGACCGCACTACCAGCTCTCTCTGTCCTGCTCTTCTCAGTCGGCGCTTGTGCGCCAAGCGCACAAGTCACGCCTGCCAAGTCGATCGATGTAGCGCGAGGTGATGTCGCTCTGATCGCAAATGCGACGTCTGCGGCCCCTGAGGCGATTGCGCGCACCGCGACAGTGATCGCGTTCGACAGCAAGGGACAGACGCGCACCGTGCGAAAGGGTTCGGGTGAGTCCACCTGCTTCCCTGATGATCCGACCACCCCGGGCAACGTACCAATGTGCTTCGATCAGGCAGGCCTTGCGTGGGCACAGGCATGGATGACGAATCAGAGTCCCGCTCCCAATCTTCCGATCGGGATCGCGTACATGCTCCAGGGCAGTTGGACGCAAAGCAATGCCGATCCTCATGCCGCACCGGTGCTAGGTACACCGGGCGTCCAGACTGGACCGGCGCTGATGATCTTGAACACGCGCGGCATGCTCCAAGGGTACCCGCGCGAGCCGACCAATCCGGGGCAGCCGTTCGTCATGTGGCCAGGAACGCCGTATGAGCACCTCATGGTGCCTGTCGCCGCGTCGGCCCGATAGCGGCGACCGGTCCGCTTCCTCAGTGCCAGGGTAAGACGCTCTCGTCCAACGATTTACAAAGTAGCTGGGGGGAGACTCGAACTCCCGACCCCGGCATTATGAGAGCGGGAAGCTCCGCCCTTACTCATTCTCTCTCGCTCTCATGCAGTAGCACCGACACACACGAAGCATCACCGAATGTCACGCTCGGTGGTGCAGTGTGTGGTACAGCGGACTGACGCCGGCTCCTCCGACGACGCGATCAAGCGCCTCACCATCCTGATGCTCTCAGGCGTGCTTGTCGTCTATGCACCGGTAGAGCAACTCGGCGTGCTTCGTGGCGGTGATCAGCGGCGCAGGCTGCTCGCCGCTACTGCGTACCGCCCTTCAGATGGCGATCCAGAAACACGATGACGGCGGTATATCCTCGAATCTGATTCTCCTTTTTCACGAAGCCGTGCCCTTCATCGGGGAAGATCACGTACTCGACTGGAACGCCGTTCTTCCGGGCAGCGGCCACTATCTCTTCGGATTCGACTTTCAGAACACGCGGGTCGTTCGCGCCCTGGAGCACCATCAACGGCACTCTGATCTTCCCGGCGTTGAACAGTGGTGACACCCTGCGCAGGCGGACGCTGTCGGCCTTCGGATCGCCCATCTCGGTATACAGCGCCTCGCGGCGTGACTCCCACCACGGCGGAATGCTGTTGAGAGTTCTTATCCAGTTGGAGATTCCGAACAAGTCCACTCCAACCTTGAAGGCATCCGGTTGAAGGGTCAGCGCCGCGAGAACCATGTAGCCGCCGTAGCTGCCGCCCATGATGCCGATGCGATTCGGGTCCACGACGCCGGTCGCGATGATCATCTGCTTGCTTGCCACGACGTCTCCGAGGTCGGCTTCGCCATGCTTCCTGTCGTCCATGGCATAGAATGTCTTGCCGTAGCCCGAGCTGCCACGGTTGTTGATGTCGAAGACAACGTACCCGTGATTGACGAGCGCCTGCGTCAGGGCGGAATAGCCGACTTGCGCTTGGCCGCCGGGTCCTCCGTGAACGAGGACGATGGCCGGAGCCTTGCGCTGTGAGGATGCCTGGTGCGGAATGTACAAGACGCCTGGGATCTCGATTCCATCGTACGACTTGAATCGAACCACGCGAGGAGCCACGAGATCCTGGCGGAGGATCCTGGTATTGAGTGCGTTGGTGAGACGCACCGGCGGTGCACCGATCGGCGAGGCGAAGAGGTCGCTGGGTGCGCTTCCGTCGCTGGCGTAGAAGGCGAGCGCAGAGTCATCGGGCGAGATGCTGACCCCCCGCACGAGACCCGTAGGCATACCCGGAAGAACGACCGGCTTCAATGTCACCGCATCGAGCACGTGCGCTGCATACCGGGAATCGTCGTTGACGTAGACGACTAGATACCTGCCACCCTTCGAGTAATCCGCGCCGAGGATATCCCAGTTCTGCTCGTAGATCGTGCTCTTCGCGCCAGTGGCGATGACGTACGCGCGAAGCGAGGAGAATTCGCCGCCGCTGTCCGACACGAAAAGCAGCTTCGATCCATCAGGCGAGAAATCAGCGGGTTCGTTACTGACCGACCCGGCGTGCGCCGTAATGTTCCTGGTCGTGTTGTCCCGGAGGTCGTGAAGGTGGATGTCCGAGTCGGAAGTCGTCCGCGACTTCGACAGGGCGAGGTATCGCTTGTCCGGCGAGACGGGACCGAGATCGAAGCCCGACGTGTTGCGGTAGACCAGAGAGCGCCGATACCCGTCGACTGTTATCTCGTAGAGGTCGAAGTAGCGTTCGTCACGCTCGTTGGTGGAAACGAAGAAAGACCTGTCGTCGCCGGCCCAGCCTTCGAAGGCTGCCTTTACCTTTGCGCCGGCAGTAAGGTCACGAGTCGTACCGTCAGGATTCCGAACGTAGATGTGGGTGAGCTCGTTTCCCCCCTGATCACTCGAGTACAGGATACGGTCGTCCGCCGGAAAGTATGACCGGGCGAAGATCGACTGAGTAGTCGACTGAGTAAGTGGGCGAGGCACGCCTCCGCCGGCCGGGATCGCAAACACGTTCCAGATCCCAGTCGCATTTGACGATACCAGGATGTGTCCGCGATCCGAAGACCACGAAGCCCCGCTGTAGGAGGTATTGGCGTAGAATTGCTCTATCGTGTACTGCTGGGGCGAGCGTGTAGCCGCCGTGGGAGGGCTAGTTCTGGGCGGCGTGCCCGGAGCGCAGGCGAAGAGAAGCGCCATTACGAATGGCAGGCAGCGCCGCTCGCTGAAAACTATGGGCATGTCTTTCTCCGGATGTTGTGAACCCAATGAGACTATCCGAATCTAGCCCTCTGGCTCGAGACCCGGAGCCAAGCGCGCAACGCGTTGCTCCCACGCGGCTTACTGAAATAGCTGGGGGGAGACTCGAACTCCCGACCCCGGCATTATGAGTGCCGTGCTCTAA
>CAYMKQ010000013.1:0-41506 GCA_964391175.1 uncultured Gemmatimonadaceae bacterium
TTCGAGAACTACACCAAGAAAGAGCAGCTGATGATGAGCCGTCAGCGCGACAAGCTCTCGAAGAACCTTTCCGGTATCAAGAACCTCACGCGTCTTCCCGGCCTCATGTTCGTGATCGACTCCAAGAAGGAGCGGATCGCCGTCAACGAGGCCAACAAGCTCGGCATTCCGCTGATTGCGCTCGTCGACACGAACGCCGATCCGGATCTCATCACAGTGCCAATCGCGGGCAATGACGACGCGATCCGCTCCGTAGAGCTGATGGCGAAGTCGATCGCCGACGCGATCGTCGAAGCGCGCCGCGAAGCGCCGGCGCGCGCGGAAGCCGAGGAGTCGGAGTCGTACACCTACAGCTCCGACCGGGGCGCCGAGCCGGAGGGCGAGGGCGACAAGAAGAAAAAGCGACGGCCGCGGAGACGACGGGCAAAGCCCGAGGCGATTGCCGCGCGGCTCAAGACAGGTGGCGACGAAGGTGGCTCGCCAGAGGAAGTCACCGAGCCCGAGCAGGAAGGTTAACTTTCACGCCGCCGGAGAAGTCCGGCGGCGTTTTAACGAGACAGGACAATGACGACAAAGGAAATGTTCACGGCCAAGGACGTTCAGGCTCTTCGCCAGCGCACTGGTGCGGGGATGATGGAATCGAAGAAGGCACTGGCTGAAAACAATGGCGACATGGACAAGGCGATCGAGTATCTCCGCACCAAGGGGATCGCCAGAGCCGAGAAGCGCGTCGGCAAGCAGACGAGCGAAGGTGTCATCGGCAGCTACATCCACCACAATGGAAAAGTCGGGGTGATGGTGGAGGTGAACTGCGAGACGGACTTCGTCGCTCGCACCGAGGACTTCAAGACGCTCGTGAAGCAGATCGCCGAGCACATTGCGGCCGCCGCACCGGTCGCGGTCGACAAGGACCAGGTTCCGCAGGACAAAGTCGAGCGCGAGCGTCGGATCTTCATCGAGCAGGTGAAGGAAAGCGGGAAGCCCGACCACCTCATCGAGAAGATCGTCGCTGGAAAAGTCGAAGCGTATTACAGGGACGTCGCCCTCGTGCACCAGGCGTGGGTACGCGATCCCAACAAGAAAACGATCGGCGATCTGATCAAGGAGGCATCGGCGAAAGTCGGCGAGAACATCCAGGTCCGGCGCTTCGTCCGCTTCCAGATGGGCGAGGAGTAGGGCTCAGCCTTGGCTGATCTCAAGTACAAGCGGATTCTGCTGAAGCTGTCCGGCGAGGCTCTCGCCGGAGACAAGCGCGTCGGATTCGATTTCGATGTCATGAAGCGGCTCGCGACCGAAATCAGCGACATCGTCAGGCTCGGCGCGGCCGTCGGCCTCGTCATCGGCGGGGGCAACATCGTCCGCGGCGCGCAGCTCTCCAAGATGGGGATGGACCGCGTCGGCGCGGACTACATGGGGATGCTCGGCACCGTGATCAATGCGCTCGCCATGCAGGATGTGCTGGAGAAAGGTGGGCTCCAGACACGGGTGATGACAGCCATCGGCATGGAGTCACTCGCTGAGCCGTTCATCCGGCGGCGGGCGATGCGGCACTTCGAGAAGGGTCGCGTCGTGATATTCGCCGCCGGGACGGGCAATCCGTACTTCTCCACCGATACCGCCGCCGCTCTGCGCGCGATCCAGATCCACGCGGAAGTAATCATCAAGGCTACCAGCGTCGACGGCGTATATTCGGCCGATCCCAAGCTCGACCCCGAGGCGACTCGCTATGAGTCGATCAGCTACCGCGATGTCATGGTCAACGAGCTCGGCGTCATGGATCAGACCGCCATTACGCTCTGCAAGGAGAACAAGCTGCCGATCATCGTGCTGAACATTCACCGTCACGGAGAAGTGGCCCGCGCTCTCATGGGTGAGCGCGTCGGGACAATCGTACAATGACGACAATTCCCCAGATCATGAAAGACTGCCGGACGGCGATGGAGAAATCCCTCGAATCCTCGAGGCGCGAGCTCGCCTCGATCCGCACCGGCAAGGCAACGACCAGTCTGCTCGACACCATTCGCGTCGAGGCATACGGCCAGCAGATGCCCCTCAATCAGGTCGGAAGCGTTTCGGCGCCCGAGCCGCGGCTGCTCACGGTCACACCCTGGGACAAGGGACTCGTCGCGGCGATCGAGAAAGCGCTTCGCGAGTCCGATCTGGGACTGAATCCGCAGACTCAGTCGGGCGTCATCCGCGTACCGCTTCCCTCGCTCAACGAGCAGCGCCGGAAGGAGCTGGTCAAGGTCGTGCACAAGCTGGCGGAGGAAGCTCGAATCGGAATCAGGCACGCGAGGACGGGCGCGCGCGATCAGCTGAAGAAGCTCGAGAAGACCTCGGAGGACGATCAGAAGAAGGCGGAGAAAGAGCTTCAGAAGCTTCACGACGACTACATCGGACGCATCGATGAGTTGCTGAAGGGAAAAGAAGCAGAAATCATGGAAGTCTAGCTCGTGTCGGAGCTGACACGGCGCATCATCTTCGCGGTGATCGCCGCTCCGGCGAGCGTCGGGGTCGTCTACTTCGGCGACTGGGCACTCGCGATAGTGCTCTCGGTTCTGGCCGCCCTCGGGGCGTGGGAGCTGTTCCGCATGGCGCGCGACATGGGCGCCCTGCCGCTCGAGCCCGCCGGGATAGCAATCGCGGCCCTGCTCCCGATCGCCGTACACGCGCAGCGTCTCGGCGTCTACACATTTTCGCTGACAGCGGTAGTGGCGATGGTCCTGGTGCTGTTCGCGAGCACGATCTGGCTGCGCGGCACCTCGGGGCGGCCGCTCTCGTCGGTGGCCATCACCACGTTCGGCGTTCTCTACGCGAGTCTCATCTCCTACATCTACGCGCTTCGCTACCACAATTACGCCATCGGCGCCGGTGCCGGCACCGCACTGGTGTTTCTTCCGATCTTTCTCATCTGGGCGACGGACGTCGGCGCATACGGCTTCGGCCGCCTCTTCGGAAAGACCAAGCTGATTCCGTCGGTGAGTCCCGGCAAGACGGTCGCGGGTGCGGTGGGCGGTCTGGGGCTGACGATCGTCATGTGCCTGCTCTACGTCCGATTCATTCTCATGCCGTACGCCCAGCTCGGGCTTACCATTCAGGGAGCGGTGCTCTTCGCGATCGTGGTGAGTGTCGCGGCGCAGACCGGCGACCTCGCCGAATCCTTGCTGAAGAGGGAGGCTGGAGTGAAGGACAGCTCGCGCATCATTCCCGGTCACGGCGGAATCCTCGACCGCTTCGACGGCCTGCTCTTCGCGATGCCGTTCGCTTTCCTCATGCTGGGCCGCCTGCTGCTGCCCATCCCCAGATGACGCAGGGTCCCCCAAAGAAGGGGGTGGCGGTACTTGGCTCGACAGGATCGATCGGGACTACCGCGCTGCGCGTGCTGGACAGGCAGCGCGAGCGCTTTCGCGTGACGGCCCTCACGGCGAACAGCAACGCCGCGCTACTCAGGGAGCAGGCACGCAAGTTCTCCCCGGATTTCGTGGGCATGGTCGAACCGGGAGCATTCCCGGACAAGACCTGGAAGAGCGGCACCGACTCGCTGATCGAAGCGGCTACCCGCCCGGACGTCGACATCGTGATCAACGCGATCGTCGGCGCGGCGGGGCTCGACGCCACGCTGGCGGCCCTCGAGAAGGGGAAGCGCGTTGCCCTCGCGAACAAGGAGACGCTCGTCATCGCCGGCGATCTGGTGAATAGTGCCTGTATCGCCGGCGCCGGCGAGGTCGTTCCCGTCGATAGCGAGCACTCGGCGATTCTCCAGTGCATCACCGGTCACGCCAGGTCCGAGGTGCGTCGCGTCGTTCTCACGGCTTCGGGAGGTCCATTCCGCGGGTGGAACAGGGAGCGTCTCGCGTCCGCGACAGTCGCTGACGCGCTCCAGCATCCGACCTGGCGCATGGGGCGGAAGGTCACGATCGACAGCGCGACGCTCGCCAACAAGGCGCTGGAGGTAATCGAGGCGCACTTTCTCTTCGGGCTTCCATACGACCGCATCGACGTAGTCGTTCATCCGCAGAGCGTGGTGCACTCCTTCGTCGAGTTCATCGACGGGAGCGTCGTCGCCCAGATGAGCGTTCCAACCATGGAGCTGCCCGTGCTGTATGCCCTGACGCACCCCGAACGCGTCGCCGACGATGGTGTACCAGCGTTCGACCCGGTTAAGCTTTCACCCATGACCTACGAGCCTGTGAATCACGAACAGTTTCCGGCGCTGCGTCTGGGCATCGCTGCCGGAAAAGAAGGAGGCGCCGCCCCCGCGATCTTCAACGCCGCCAACGAATGCGCGGTCGCTGCATTTCTCGCCGGCAGGATCGCTTTTCCGGACATCCCTCGCGGAATCTCGTCTGCGCTCGACAAGCTGAGTGGGATGCGCGGCGGATCACGCGAGCAGCTGCTCGAGGCGGACGCGGCCGCGCGACGCCATGTCTCGGAGATGTTCGGGTGTTGACCTGGATCGCGCCGATCATCGTCTTCGGGCTCGTCATTTTCGTTCATGAGCTCGGGCATTTCATCGCGGCGAAGCTGATGGGGGTGTACACTCCCCGCTTCTCGATCGGTTTCGGTCCCTCGCTGCTCAAGAAGCGCTACGGCGAGACGGAGTATGTCCTCGCCGCGCTTCCGCTCGGCGGATACGTGCGGATGGCATCGCGCGAAGACGAAGCGACGGCATTCCTCGAGGGTGGAAGCGAGAGCTCCGCCGTCACGCCGGGAGACCGGCAGAAGGACGGCTTCGATCCGGGCGCGATGATACCGTTCGGTCCGAAGCCCATTCCGGAATCGCGGTGGTTCGAGTCGAAGTCTCTCCCGGCCCGGCTCTTCATCATGCTCGCGGGCGTGACCATGAACGCGGTCCTCGCTTTCGTCATATACGCCGGACTCATCTTGAATTCCGGAGTTCCCACTCCGATGACGGTCGCTGCAGCGGTTACGCCCGGGAAGCCGGCGGCGCTAGCGGGAATTCAGCCGGGCGACAGCATCGTTTCGGTGAACGGCGCGCCACTCGGGAGCTGGGAGGTTCTACTCGACCGCATCGGGGCCTCCGCCGGGGTGCCTCTCACGCTCGGAATTCTGCGTCGGGGCCAGCCGCTGAATATCGAAGTGACCCCCGTCGCCGAGATCTCCCCGGATCCGCGCACCGGAATCAAGCGCAGGCTCGGACGAATCGGGATGTTGGCGAAGGAAGGCTTCATCCCCGTTGCGTTCCCCGACGCGCTTGGTGAAGCCTGGCACATCACGGTAGACAAAGGGGGAGCCATCTTCCAGACACTCGGCGCGCTCTTGTCGCGCGGAGTGGGCGTCTCGGAGCTTGGAGGGCCGATCGCGATAGCGCAGGTGTCAGTTCAGGCCGCGCGCGGAGGGCTCGAGAATCTGCTGGCGCTGATCGCGCTCATCAGCATCAACGTCGCCGTATTCAACCTGTTGCCCATCCCCATTCTCGACGGTGGTCAGATCGTGCTGAACGTGGCCGAGTCGATCAAGGGCAGCCCTTTCAGCATGCAGACGCGCGAGCGGATACTCAAGAGCGGTCTGCTCGTGATCGCGCTTCTTTTCGTGACCGTAATGTTCAACGACATCAGCCGCAACATGCAGGGGATAGTGCGCCTCGTCGGGCGGCTCTTCGGCGGCTCGGCCTAGGGGCAGACGCTGAGTCTTTTTAATCCTCTCCATCGTTCTTTTTGTTGACCACCGGGTCGGCTTGCAGCGGCGCTGTGACCGTGCGCGTAAAAGGTCTCCCCGACAAAATGATTTGAATGCCGTGCCGTCACCGGCTAAATTTGCAAGCTATGCCTTTTCCCGGGCTGGCTGAGCGTGTAGCCGAGGTGAAGGGCCGGATCGAGGCGGCCGTTGCCCGGGGCGGGCATGGCCAGCAGGTGACCATCGTAGCGGTCACGAAGGCGCACGGAGCCGACGCCGCGCGGGCAGCGTACGAAGCGGGCCTGCACGATGTCGGTGAGAACAAGGTTCAGGAAGCACTGAAGAAGATATCCGCGGTGGATGTCCCGGTTCGCTGGCATCTGATCGGTCACCTCCAGCGGAACAAGGTGAAGGCGCTGGAGCAGTTCGTCCTGTTGCATTCTCTCGACAGTGCCCGATTGGCGGATGCGGTGTGCGCTTACGGGCTCGGCCGCGGTCGCGCCGTCGATGCGCTCCTCGAGGCAAGGCTCTCGGGCGAGGGCACGAAGGGAGGCTTTTCCGCGGCGGAGCTGCTTCCGGAGGCGGAGAGGCTCGTTGCACTGGCAGGAATCCGAGTTCGCGGCGTGATGACAATGGCTAGCTTTACCGCGACGGATTCCGAGCTTCATCGCACGTTCGCGGAAGCTCGCGATGCGCGACGGGTGCTCGTCGAGGCGGGGCACCCCGCCGCGGAGCTGTCGATGGGGATGTCGAACGATTACGAGATCGCGGTAGAAGAAGGCGCGACCATGGTGCGACTGGGTACCACCCTCTTCGGAGCGAGGGATAAATGATAGACGAAGCGTTTCATCTTACACCTCTCGACGTGCGGCGCTACGACTTCGGTCGCGCGCTGCGCGGCTATAATCCTGCCCGCGTGGACCAGTTCCGGGATCAGGTCGCCGAGGAGATGGAGCGGCTCACCCGCATCAATCAGGATTTGGATGCGAAGGCCCGGAGCTTTCACGAGCAGCTGCGCGCGTTCCGCGAGCGCGACAAGGCATTGAACGACGCGCTGGTATCGGCGCAGCAGCTTCGGGGCGAAGTTCGCGAGCAGGCGGAGCGCGAGGCGCAGCTGATACTCCGGGAGGCGCAGGCGGAGGGCGAGCGCATCATCGAGGCGGCGAAGGCCGATGTGCGCAGGATGGAGGAGGAGCTCGACACTCTCGACCGCTCTCGCCGCACCTATCTCGCGCAGATGCGGACGCTGATCGCGCGGCAGCTGTCCGAGGTGGAAGCGTCCGACGCGGCGCCGGCCGCAACCGGCGGCGCGCGAATGGCACAGTCCAGCAACTCGTCCGGCTCGAAGGAAGAATGACCGCGGTCCGCCCCGTGCCGGCAGCGGCGGGGGGAGACGAGAAGGGCAGACGATTCCGTCTGCTTCCGACCGATCGCTCGCCCGACGAACTGGAGAACGAGATGCTCTCCCTCTGGAAGGAGGAGAGACTCTTCGAGCAGACGCTCGAGCAGTCGAGGGGAAAGCCGGAGTTCGTCTTTTTCGAGGGACCCCCCACCGCGAACGGCCGGCCGGGCATCCACCACGTTTTCTCGCGCACGGTCAAGGATCTCTTCTGCCGGCACCGCGCGATGCGCGGGTTCCACGTGGCGCGCAAGGCGGGTTGGGACACGCACGGCCTGCCGGTGGAGATCGAAGTCGAGAAGCGCATTGAGACCGAGTTCGGCGTGCGCACCGCGAAGCAGCAGATCGAGACGATCGGGGTCGAGCGGTTCAACGAGATGTGCCGCGAGAGCGTGTGGCGCTACAAGAGCGACTGGGAGGCGCTGAGCGAGCGGATCGGCTACTGGCTCGATTACAGCGACCCGTACATCACCTACTCCAACGATTACATCGAGAGCGTATGGTGGGCGCTGGCGACTCTCTTCCGGCGTGGACGCCTCTACCGCGGGCACAAGGTGCTTCCGTACTGCGCGCGCTGCGGAACGACGCTCTCCAGCCACGAGGTGGCCCAGGGTTACAAGGATGTGAAGGATCCGAGCGCATACGTCGCGCTCGATCTCGTCGAAGATGGCGGAGCGGCCGGGCGCCGGCGCATCCTCATCTGGACGACGACGCCATGGACGCTCGTCTCGAACGTCGCGCTCGCCGTGGGCCCGAAGCTCGAGTACGTCGAGCTGAAAAAGAAAAAAGGCGACACCAACGAGACAATCATTCTCGCCCACAGCCGGGCCCCTGCGGCGCTGGGCGATGACTATACCGGCCGATGGGAGACCATCCGAACCTTCTCCGGAGCGGATCTCGTCGGAAAGCGCTACAAGCGGCCGCTCGACTGGGTTGAGTACTCGGAGGGCATGCACGAGATCATCGTCGGTGAGGATTTCGTCTCGGCGGAGGAAGGAACCGGCGTGGTCCACATGGCCCCCGCCTTCGGCGCGGACGATTACGCCGCCGGCATGCGCAACGGTCTCGCGTTTCTCCAGCCGGTCAATCTGCGCGGCGAGTTCCCGAGTGAGATGCCGCTCGTGGGGGGAATGTTCGTCAAGGACGCGGACCCGGTCATACTCGAGGAGCTGAAGCGTCGGGGGGTGCTCTGGAAGTCCTCCCTCTTCGAGCACGCCTACCCTCACTGCTGGCGCTGCGAGACGCCGCTTCTCTATTACGCGCGCACCTCGTGGTTCATCCGCACTACCGAGTTCAAGGACGCGATGCTCGTGCGCAACTCGCGCGTCGACTGGCATCCCCCCGAAGTCGGTGAGGGCCGTTTCGGCGAATGGCTGACGAACAACATCGATTGGGCGGTGTCACGAGACCGGTACTGGGGAACTCCGCTCCCGATCTGGGTGTGCGACCGGGACGAGACGCACGCGGAGGCGATTGGCGCATACGCCGAGCTGGCCGAGCGATCCGGGCAGACTCTTCCCGGCACCTTCGATCCGCACAAGCCTTTCATCGATCGCTACAAGTGGCCGTGCAGGTGCGGTGGGGAGATGTCGCGCACGCCCGAAGTGATCGACGCCTGGTTCGACTCCGGGTCGATGCCGTTCGCGCAGTGGCACTTCCCATTCGAGAACGAGGAGACGTTCGAGCGCAACTATCCAGCGGATTTCATCGCCGAGGGAATCGATCAGACTCGCGGCTGGTTCTACTCGCTCCTCGCGATCGCCACCGGCCTTGGCGATGCGCTTCCGAACAATCTTCTCGCCCACGAGACGCATTCGCCGGCCGCGCGCGACACCGCGCCCTATCGCGCCGTCGTCGTCAACGATCTGGTGCTCGACGCCGAAGGCCAGAAGATGTCGAAGAGACTCGGGAACATCATCGATCCCGGCTCGGTGATTCCGCGCTACGGCGCCGACGCCGTGCGACTTTTCCTCACGACCTCGAGCCAGCTCTGGACGCCTCGCCGATTCGACGAGGCCGGGATTCGCGACACGGCCGGCCGCTTTTTGCTGACGTTCAAGAACGTCTACACCGGCATTTTCGCCGAATACGCGAACTTCGGCTGGCAGCCGACGGAGGCCGACCCTAAGCCGGAGAGTCGGCCGCTCCTTGATCGCTGGATACTCTCACGGCTCGCGACTGTCGAAAGGGAAGCGGACGAGCTGCTGGGGAGATACGAAGCGACATCCGCCGCGAAGACCGTGATGACGTTCTTCGACGAGGATGTATCGAAGTGGTATGTGCGCCAGAGCCGTCACCGCTTTTACGAAGTCGATTCCGAGGACAATCGCGCTGCGTTCGCCACGCTGCACGAGATCCTCACGGTTACCAGCAGGCTTCTCGCCCCGTTTGCGCCGTTCATTACCGATTGGGTGCACCGGGAGCTGACGGGAGCCTCGGTTCACCTCGCGCCCTTCGCCCGGCAGCGCGACGGCTCGATCGATGTCGATCTGGAGCGGGCGATGTCGCACATCCGGACCCTGGCGACGCTCGGTCGCGCGGCGCGGGAGGAGGCGGGCGTCAAGGTGCGGCAGCCCCTCGGCCGCATGGTGTGCGTGGTGCCTCTTCCGGGTATCGTGCTTCGGGGAGCTGAAGCCCGCGCCGAGGGAACCCTCGAGCAGCTGAGCCCCCTCCTGGCCGCCGAGCTGAACATAAAAAACATCCAGTTCATCTCCAGTGCCGACGACCTAGTAACTTTAACGGCTAGACCGAATTTTCGTTCGCTGGGTAAGAAGTTCGGAAAGAAGACTCCGCTCGCCAGCGAGGCGGTGCGGGCTCTGGGCAGTGAGGCGCTCAGAGCGTTCGAGGCGGGCGAGCCGCTGTACGTGTCCGTCGAGAACGAGTCGCGCGAGCTGAGTGCCGAAGATCTGACGGTCGTCCGGCGAGCATCGGGCGATCTGGTGGTAAAGGAAGAGGCTGGCTATTTCACGGCTCTCGACCCTGAAGTTACGCGTGAGCTCCGCCTAGAGGGGCTGGCGCGCGAGCTGGTGAGCCGGATTCAGCGGCTGCGCAAGGAGCTGGGCTTCGCGGTCAGCGACCGCATCAGGCTCACGGTATCAGCGGAAGCGGAAATGCGGGAAGCGGCAGAGGCGTTCAGGAAGTGGATCGCCGACGAGGTACTCGCTCTCGACGTGACAACGGGCGAGCTAGGGGACAGCAGACACGCGACGCACACGTTCGACCTGGATGGTCAGACCGTTACAGTCGCCTTGGAGAGGGTTGGCTAGAAATGGCAACAGCAGCGGGCAAAAAGAATTCGCAGCCAAAGGCGAAGGCGATGACCAAGAAGAGTCTTCAGCACTTCGAGAAGCGTCTGATGGAGGAGCGGAAGCGCGTGCTCAAGGAGCTCGGGCACTACGACGAGACTTTCGGATCGACGCCGCAGGGCGCCGACGGCGATCTGAGCGCCTACTCCTTCCACATGGCCGACCAGGGCACCGACGCGATGGAGAGGGAGAAAGCGTTTCTGTTCGCGAGCCAGGAGGGGCGGTTCCTCTGGCACATCGACGAGGCGCTGCGCCGGCTCTATCGGTCGCCGGAGCAGTTCGGGAAGTGCCACAACTGCGCTCAGGAGATAGCCTTCGAGCGTCTCGACGCGCTGCCGCACGCCAGGTATTGCATCGAGTGCAAGCAGCGCGAAGAAGATGGAAAGCGCCAGGCCTAGTCCGCCCCTCTTCTGGGGTGTTCTCGTCGCTGTTGTAGCGCTCGATCTCGTCACCAAACTGATCGCGGTGGCGACTCTCTCTCCGCAGCACATTCCCCACGCGATCGTTGGGAATCATCTGAGGTTGACGCTCGTGTACAACCCCGGTGCGGCGTTCGGACTGAACCTCGGTATCTACTCCCGCTGGATCTTCATGGCGCTCACGATCGGGGCGCTCGTCGTTCTCGGCAGGCTCTATCAGGCGACTCGACAGGGCGATTACGTCCGTACTCTCGCGCTCGGCCTGGTGTGCGCCGGCGCGGTTGGAAACCTGATCGATCGCATTCGATCTCCCGCCGGCGTCGTGGATTTCATCGATGTCGGTGTGCGCGACATGCGCTGGCCGACGTTCAACGTCGCGGACATGGCCGTCAGCATCGGCGCCTTTCTCCTCGCCTGGGTCCTATGGGGGGAGGAGCGTGCCGCCGTACCGGCAGTGCGTGGCTCTCCGGTCTCGGACACTTCGACAGAGGTCTAGGCTCTGCGCGACGTTCACGAGTTTCCGGTCGAGGCGGACAGCGATGTCCGCCTCGATCTCTTTATCGCCCAGCGGGCGGAGCTCTCACGGACACAGGCGGCGACATTGATCGCGCAGGGCAATGTCACGGTCAGCGGCGAGAGGCAGAAGGCGAGCTATCGGCCCGAGCCGGGCGAGGTCGTCCGCGTCGAGATTCCACTGGTTAGGAAGAGGGAGATATCGGGGGAGGACATCCCCATCAACATCGTCCACGAGGATGAGTCCCTTCTCGTCGTGGACAAGCCGGCGGGAATGGTGGTGCACCCCGCGCCAGGAAACTGGAGCGGGACCCTCGTAAACGCGCTGCTCGGTCGTGGAGGGACTCTTTCGAGCGAAGGGGAGCCGGAGCGTGCGGGCATGGTGCACCGCCTGGACAAGGAGACTTCGGGTCTCCTCGTGGTCGCCAAGACCGATCGCGCCCACCGGCTTCTCAGCTCAGCGATCGCCGAGCGACGGGTCGTCCGGCGCTACGCGGTGATGACATGGGGGCATCTCGCCTCCGACGAGGTCACGATCGACAAGCCGATCGCTCGCGATCCGCGAGACCGGAAGCGCATGGCAATCGTCAATAAGGGTCGGCCGGCCAGGACCGACCTCTTACGCCTTGCAAGGTTCAATGCGGGGGACCTTCTTCGTGCACATCTTCATTCGGGACGCACTCATCAGATTCGCGTTCACCTTGCGTCCATCGGCCATCCGGTCATGGGCGACGATGTGTATGGCGGGGGCGGTGGCCGGAGAGTGGCTGGCTTGCCTCCCAAGCGACATTTCCTCCACGCGGCATGGCTCGCGTTCAACCACCCCGTGACGGGAAAGCTGCTCGACTTCCGCTCTCCGCTCCCGGAGGATCTGTCTCGCGCGCTCGCCGTCATCTCGGGGGAGCACGCGGTGCCGGTGGGCATGGACGCCCTCACAGCGCTTCGGTTTTATGAGTGAGATAGCCGCCCCGCCAGAGGAGTCGCTGGCCGAGGAGGAAGAGCAGGCGCCAGCCCGCCGCCTCCTCGTATTCGAGGTTGGACGGACCCCATTCGCCACCGATATGGACTCGGTGCGCGAGATCGTCCCATCACAGCACATCACCCGACTCCCCGGCTCGCCGCCGACGGTATCCGGGCTGATAAACCTGCGTGGCACGATCGTGACGGTGCTCGACGGCGGCGTCTGTCTCGGAAAGTCCGGATGGAGCCGCACCGGCGGTCTCATCCTGCTCGCGGAATACGAGGAGAGGCTGATCGGAATAGGGATTGACGACGTTCGCGACATTCAGGATGCGACGGCCGAACAGTTGAGCGACCCGGCAGCCGGCGATTCGCTGGGCCCGGACGTCGTATGCGCGGCAGTCGAGATCGGGGGAGAGAGGCTGCTGTTGCTCGACATCAGGGCCGTAGTGCGGAACGTCCTCGAATAAGGAGGTAAGAGTGGGCAGCACTGTGCTGGTTTGTGACGATGCGGTTTTCATGCGCACGATGCTCAGCGACATCCTGTCCCAGGCAGGCTTTACTGTGGTCGGTGAGGCCGAGAATGGAAAGCAGGCGGTGGAGAAGTATCAGCAGCTCAAGCCAGACCTGGTGACGATGGACATCATCATGCCGGAAATGGGCGGCATCGAGGCAGTGAAACAGATCACGCAGTTGGATCCCGCGGCTCGCATTCTCATGTGCAGCGCGATGGGCCAACAGGCGCTCGTCCAGGAGGCGCTCCAGGCGGGGGCGCGGGACTTCGTCGTGAAGCCCTTCCAGCCGAGCCGCGTTCTCGAAGCGGTGCAGCGAGTGCTTGCCTGAGTGGACGCCACCAAATACGCGCAGCTTTTTCTCTCCGAGAGTCGTGAGCACCTTTCGGAGATCAACAACGCTCTCCTCGAGCTGGAGGGGGGCGGCGATGGAAGTGACGCGGCCATCGCGCAGCTCTTTCGCGAGGTGCACAGCATGAAAGGGATGAGCGCGGCAATGGGCTACGGCGCCATCACCGAGCTGTCCCACGAGCTGGAGACCCTGTTCGACCGGCTGAGAGGCGGGAGTCTCGCCGTGACTCCGCTTATCATCGACACGCTCTTCGCCGGCGCGGACGCTCTGGAGCACGCAGTGACCCTCGCTACGGCGAAGACGCCGCAGGAGCTCGACATCAGTGATGTTCTGGAGCGGATTCGCGACGCCGCGAGCGCGGAGAGTCCGCAGACGTTCACATCCGAGTTCGCGATCATCGCCCAGGAGAAAAGAAATGAATCGTCGGCGCCGGCGGAGAAATCCCCCCGGCACGTTCGGATCGACGCGCGGCGCCTCGATACGCTGATGAACATGGTGGGCGAGCTGGTAATCGTGCGCGATCGGCTCGCTCAGGTCGCGGAAACCATCGGCGACCCTCGCCTTCTGGAGGCGACGCTTCAGGCGTCGCAGATCGTCACGACTCTGCAGAACGAGATCATGACGAGCCGCATGGTACCCGTGTGGCAGGTATTCGACCGGTTCCCGCGCGTGGTGCGGGATACCGCGCAGGCGCTCGGGAAAGAGGTCGATTTCCGGATGGAGGGCAAGGAGATCGAACTGGACCGATCGGTGCTCGACGAGATAGGCGAGCCGGTGTTGCACCTTCTCCGCAACGCCCTCGACCACGGCATCGAGACGCCCGCCGAGCGCACGGCTGCGGGAAAATCGCCCGTCGCGAGCGTGACCCTGTCCGCGGAGCGCGATCGAGCTACGGTGCTCATACGTGTCGCCGACGACGGAAGGGGAATAGACCAGGACCGCGTGCTGCTGCGAGCGAAACAGCTCGGACTGATCGACCCCGAGACGAAGGCATTGTCGGAGGAGGAGCTGATTCGGGTCATCTCCCGTCCCGGATTCTCCACGGCGGAGAGCGTGACGGACATCTCCGGTCGGGGAGTCGGGTTCGACATCGTAGCCAACAGGGTGCGGTCACTGGGTGGCTCCCTCGAGGTGCGGACCAGCACCGGGGCCGGTACCAGCGTGAGCATGCGCCTTCCGCTCACGCTCGCGATCTCGCGCGCTCTGCTCGCCCGAGTCGAGCGGGAGGTCTACGCGATCCCGCTCACCCACGTCGTCGAGACGTTCGCCCTCTCGCAGCCCATGCTCCAGGAAGTGCAGGGCAAGGAAGTCCTGACGATCCGAGACGCTGTGTTTCCAGCCATCAGGCTGCGGGAGCGTGTCGGGCTTCCGGCCGCGCCCGAAGCGGGGCGCCAGGTAGTGCTCGTCGAGCTCGCGGAGCGGCGCGCGGCGCTGATCGTCGACGAGTTCGTCGGGCAGCAGGAGATCGTGGTGAAGCAGTTCGACGGCGTCGCCCGCAGCCGAACTCTGTTCAGTGGCGCCACCATCCTCGGCGATGGAGCTCCGGCGCTCATCGTCGATGCCTCTACTCTTCTCTGAAATGAATCGCCAGTCTCCCTCCCAATCGCCAGCATCCCGGGACGCGCACCCGGCCGACGGGGCCGCCGCGCTCATGAGCAGCGCGCGACTCGATGCGCTGCGCGAAGTCGCCAACATCGGCGCGGGTCACGCCGCTACCGCGCTGTCGACGCTCACCGGAACGCGGATCATGATCAGCGTGCCGATGGTGAACGTCATTCCGCCCGGAGACTTCGTTCCGGAGATCGCGCCGGAAGAGGAAGTGGTGGCCGTGCAGATGGCGATGAGCGGCAACATCACGGGACGGACCATCTTTCTGCTGCCGATTCTCGCCGGTCTCCGGCTCGCAGAGCGCATGCTGCGGCGCGCTCGCGGCACCTCGCCGAGTCTGGGAAAGCTGGAGCAATCGGCGCTCAAGGAAGCGGGGAATATTCTGGCGGGAGCGCATATCACCGCGCTCAGCGAGTTCCTCGACATGCGGCTCATGCTGTCGCCGCCCGTCCTCAGCACCGGTGACACGCCGCACGCGCTCGACGCGATCGGCGACCACGCACCTCGGGCCGAAGCGCCGATTCTATGCGTCGAAACGGAATTCTTCCTCGAGGACCCCGCGGAGAGTCTGCACGGGTTCTTCCTGCTGGTGCCTGACAGCGACGCCTTCGACGCCATCTTCCGCGCGGTGCGCGTGGCCTGACCTGATGACCGCAGCGCCATCTGCCCGCCGGCCGGCAGCCGCACGCGGCGGGGAGATCGACATCCTCAGATCCTTCGCCCGCCGAATCGACCCTTCGGACGCGGGCGCCTACAACAATCTCGGCGTCCTCTATTTCAGAAAGGGGCTGACCGACGAGGCGATCATGTCGTTCTCGCGGGCGCTCGCTCTCGATGAGCGAATGCGCGTCGCGCGGCGGAACCTGGAGATCGCTTACGGAGAAGGCGGCCTTCTCGAGCGACGTCTCGAGGAGCTCGAGGAGCGTCTTCGCTCAAACCCCCACGATCTCGAGGCGCTGGTGCAGAGCGGCATCGCGGAGAAGACCGCCGGGAGGCTCGAGCGCGCACACACCCTTTTTCAGCGCGCCGTCGAGCTCGATGGCGACAGCTCCGTGATCCATTTCCTGCTGGCGGAGACGCTGTACAATCGCGGCCTGAGCGAGGACGCGATGCGCTCGGTCCGACGCTCGATCGATCTGAATCCCGAGAATCCCGACCCCCACTACCTGCTCGGGTTCCTCCTTGGCGATCTCGGCCGCGGGGAAGAAGCCGCCGAAGCGAACAGGCGTGCCGTGATACTCAACCCGACGCTCGTACGAGCGCAGGCGAACCTGTCGCTCGAGATGTATCGCGCCGCCGACACCACGCCGAGCCATCAACAGAAAACACCGGCCGGCGCGCACATCACGCTGGGGCGTGCGTTGCGGCAGAAAGGATATTTCCAGGAGGCGCTGCGCGAATACGAGAAAGCGATCGAGGGAGGCGAGGCCAACGCCGAAGTTCTGCAGGCGATGCTCGAGCTCTACCTCCTCCAGCGCGATACGGGCGCCGCTATTGCCGCCTCGGACCGGTTCGCGCGGGAGTTCTCGCCGACGGCAAAGGGATGGAATGGGCGGGGAGTGGCACTCCAGCTCGAGGGCAGGCACGCGGAAGCGGAAGAGAGCTACAACCACGCGCTGGAGCTGGACCCGGCGTATCCGTTCGCGCACAACAACCTCGGCGTCATCCTCTGGCACAAGGACGACACGAAGGGCGCGATCAACTCGTTCAGGCGCGCGCTCCAGGCTCCATCTCCGCCCGTCGAGGCGCGGCTCAACCTGGCGCTCGCCCTTTTCAGGAGGAAGCACACCAAGCTCGCGCTCGAAGCATACCGCCACGTTCTGAGCACCGCGCCCGAGCACCCCGTGGCGTGGAACGGCATCGGTCTCATCTTCGTCGAGCTCGAGAAATACGCGGAGGCGCGAAACGCCTTCGCGCGAGCGATCCAGGCGGATCCGGATTTCGCGGAAGCGCATTACAACCTGAGCTTCACGCTTTCCAATCTCGGGGACTTCACGGCGGCACTGCGTGAGACCAAGCGTGCGCTGTCGCTCGATCCGATGTACACGCCGCAGAAGCTGGCGCTGGCCATAGAGCTTCCGCACGAGGAGATCCGCCTCACGGTCGCTCCGCCGATATCGGAGTCGAACGAGCCGGTGGAGCAGGTGGAGGATTTCCACTTCGATCCCGCCATGATCGAGCAGCTCTTCGCGGAGAAGTCACCGCGTCCCGAGCCCGCGGGCGATGACCCCGTCGCTGGCTTCTCGCTGGCGAGAGATTTCATCACCAAGGGATTGTACGACCGGGCGCAGGCGGAAATTGCGCGCGCTCTCTCGCGCGGCGGCGACAAGGTTCTGGGGCTGGTGCTCGCGGGCGACTCCTTCGCGGCGCAGGGACTCCACGGCGAAGCGCTCGAGAGATACCGCCGAGCGCTCGGCATGGAGGAAGGGAACTCCTACGGGCGTCAGGGCGCCGCACGCTCGCTGCTCGCGCTCGGACGCGCCGAGGAGGCGCGGCCCTTTGCCGAAGCGCTGGTGGAGGCCGGAAGCAGGGACGTGAATCTTCTGCTGCTCGCCGCCGAAGCGCGCGTAGCGTCCCTCGACAATCCTGGAGCTCGCGAAATCCTGGCAGCGCTCAAGGCAAACGAAGCGCGAAACGCGAATGTCATGAAGCGGGTTGGCGATCTTTACGCGTCACTGGGCGATGCGGGCGAAGCGATTGCGGCTTACAGGGCCAGCCTCGGTGTGGATGAGCGCCAGGCTGAGACGCGTGTGGCCCTCGGCCGCCTCCTCTCCAGGGCGGGCGACGACAACGGCGCGATCAGAGAGCTCGAGACGGTGCTGGTCACCGCGCCTAACCACGACGGCGCGGTGGTGGAGCTGGTGGGGCCCTACCGTCGAACGGGGCGCTCCCGCAGCGCGCTTCCGAGAATAGTCGCGCTCATTCGCCGCGACGTCTATCACTTCGCCGCGATGATCGCGCTCGGAGAGATACTGATCGATCTGGCGCGCGAGAGCGACGCCTTGCGCGCGTTCGAAAGAGTGCTGCGCTTCGATCCCGAACACTCGGAAGCCCGCCGCTACAGCGCGTTGCTCCGTCGAGGTCAGAGCTGATGGCGATCGAAGGCCCGCTCCGCGAGCTCGGTATCCACGACGTGTTCCAGCTTCTCGACCTGAGCCGGAAGTCCGGAACCCTGCGCGTGCACTCACTGGAGCGCAACAACGAAGGGAGCGTCTATTTCGATGCGGGCACGATCGTCGCCGCGACGATGAAGAGCAATCCGCACCTCCTCGGCACCATTCTCGAACGCTCCGGCAAGGCGACGCCCGCGGACCTGGCCAGCGCCACGGCGATGCAGCGGGCCGGCGACAAGCGGAGAGTCGGCGAGATCCTCGTCGCGCACGGAATCGTGACACCACGCGACATCGATCGATTCATGCGCCAGCAGATCGAGACGGTAGTCTTCGATCTCATGTCGTGGTCCGAGGGCTTCTTCTCCTTTACGGAGGAGCCTCCGCGCCCGATCCGGAAGGACATCGCAGTCCGCGTCAGCACCGAATCGCTGCTCATGGAAGGCGCGCGACGCATCGACGAGTGGTCGCGCATGGCCGATCGCATCCCCGACGCACGAGTGACGCCACGCCTGGCCCCGCTCGACGACGGTCCGGAATCGCTCATCGACCTGCTCCCCCGGGAGTGGGAAGTGCTCACTGTGATCGACGGAGAGAAGAATCTTCACGACATCGCCGCCGCCCTCGTGGTCCCGGAGTTCGAAGTAGCCAAGATCATATACGGTATGCTGAGCACCGGTCTAATCGATATCTCGCCTGACGAAGGAGACCTGGTGCATGCCTGAGTCCGCCGCCAATCTCTTCGCCACCGCGCTCGGCGACGCCGAGCAGACGGCGCTGCTGCTCGATTCCTCGGGTGTGCCTCTCGCCGGCCGCTACGTGGATGCCCGCGGCCGAGACATCGCCGGTGAGATCGGAGCGGCGCTCAGCGGGGTGAGCACCGAGGTGTCGCGGTCGATGCGACATCTTTCGATCGGCTCATGGACCGCGGTCGTGGTCGAGACCGATGCCGCCATCATCGCGCTTGCCCCCGCGTCCGAGGATGCTGTGGTGCTTCTCGCTTCATCGTCCATGGTGCCCCTCGGCCTCGTCCGGCGTGTGCTGACGCGCTCGGTGGCGCTCGCGATAAACTGGATGCGGGGGCGCGCGTGAAGTCGGGACTTACGGAAGTGGTGAGCGCTCTCTCTCATCTTCCCGGAGTGCTCGCGGCCATGGTGGTGGGTGCCGCCGATGGTCTGATCGTCGAGACGAGCCCGATCAAGGGCGGCGTCGTCGGCGGCTCCGATTCGCGAAAGCACACGGCGGCGCTGGCGGCCTATCTTTATTCGAAAGTGGGGCGCGCATCCGATGCGGCGCGCCTTGGCACGCCGGCGTTCATGCGCCTCGAGGCAGAGCGCGGCCACATCTGCGTAGTCGGCGCCAACGAAGTCGTTCTCGTCACGATCGTCACCCCTGATGCCAACCTTGGACGCGTGAGACTGGACATGATGCAGGCTGCCCGGGACAAGTCATGAGTGATCCGACCGGCGAGGCCTGGGTTGCGGCGCCGCTGAAGCGGCTGATGGAGGACGCGCGCCTGATCTCGGGCGTGCTTCTGCATCCGAGCGGCAAGGTGATCGGTCAGTTCGGCTTCACCAACGCCGCCGACGTCATGTCGATCTGCGCGCTGACGTCTGCGATCAACGCGTCGGCCCGCGAACTCGGCCGGCAGCTCGATGGGAAGCCGTTCTATGAAATGCACCACGCGGGCGCGGACCGTCAGGTATTCATGGCGCGCTGCTGGGCGGGGAAGCAGGAGTTTCTCTTTGTTGGCGTGTTCGACCGCGAGAGCTCGCTGGGGATGGTTGAGATCTACTTCGGCGAGTTCCAGAAAGCTGTCGAGCAACTGCGCCCGGAAACCAAGGCTCATTCAGTCGGGCCATCCGGCGACTTCGAGGGGGAGCTGAACCGCAGCCTCGACTCACTCTTCGGACCCATAGGCTGAGGCGCGGATGTCGGTCGTCAACTACAGCACCCGCGAGATCACCTGCAAGATCGTCTACTACGGCCCGGGACGATCCGGCAAGACGACGAATCTCCAGCACATTTACTCAAAGCTACCCGAAGAGAGAAAGGGCAAGATGGTTTCGCTCGCGACGGAGACGGACCGGACTCTCTTCTTCGATTTCCTGCCGCTCGATCTGGGAACGATCTCGGGCTTCGCCACGCGTTTTCAGCTTTACACCGTGCCGGGCCAGGTCTACTACGCGGCGACGAGAAGGCTGGTTCTCCAGGGTGTCGATGGAGTCGTCTTCGTCGCCGACAGCCAGTCGCGCCAGCTCGCGGAGAACATCGAGAGCCTCCAGGATCTGCACGCCAATCTCGCCGACGAGGGGCTCGATCCACGCACCATTCCGCTGGTCATGCAGTACAACAAGCGCGATCTCCCCGCCGGCGAGATCAGCCGCATTGGGGATCTGGACGAGACGCTCAACTTCCGCGGTGTCCCGTCGTTCGCCGCGAACGCGATCAACGGAGGCGGAGTCTTCGAGACCCTCCGCAGCATCGCGTCGCTGGTGCTCGCCCGTCTGAGCGCTCCAGCCGCAAAGGGTTCCTAGTTGATGGCCGCGGACCCGAAGACGGACTCCGACGAGAACAACGAATTCGCGGACTTCATGGCTGACATCAGCCAGGAGATTGCGCAGCGCGTCGGATCGCTCGATGTCGCCGCGGCCCCGCCCGTCACAACGGAAGAGAAAAAGGCGAACGCATCATCGCCACCGGACCGTGGATCGATCCTCGACTGGGAAAACGTGGCGGACCGGATGATGGAGGAGATGCTCTAGTGGCCATCAAGGGCAGCCTCAAGGAAGCGAGCCTTCCCGACGTTCTCCAGCTCCTGTCGATGGGGAAGAAGACCGGCTGTCTCGGCCTTTCATTCCACGAGAGCTTCGGCTCCATCTACTTCGAGAGCGGGCGCATCTGTCACGCCGCGATCGTCAATCGTCCGCTCGACACGGAGAACGCCGTGTACAGCCTGTTCACCTGGACGAGTGGAACTTTCAACTTCGAGCCCGGCGTCGAGCCCGAAGCCGGTGTGCCGCTCGTCTCAGTGGATCCGCAATCGCTGCTCCTCGAGGGCGCGCGCAGGGTCGACGAGTGGTCGCTCATCGAGAAGAAGATCCCGAGCTTTGACGTCGTCTACAGCATCGACAGGCCGCGACTTACGATGAACAGGGACAAGCTCACGGCGGAACAGGAAGCGCTGCTGCCTCTCATCGATGGACAT
Source organism: uncultured Gemmatimonadaceae bacterium (assembly GCA_964391175.1). Classification (GTDB taxonomy): domain Bacteria; phylum Gemmatimonadota; class Gemmatimonadetes; order Gemmatimonadales; family Gemmatimonadaceae; genus UBA4720. The sequence continues at coordinate 21,024 of CAYMKQ010000013.1, forward strand.
CGGGACATCAATGGGCTCATTCGTGATTCAGGTCTCGGCGAGTTCGACGTGGGCAAGGCGCTCTACGGCCTCCTCAATGCCTCGTTCCTGCTGCCCGTGGGGCGCAAGAGAACGACGCCAACGTTGCCCAGAAACGCCAGTCCGACGGAGCGGCGCGAGCTGGCGAGCGCCCTCTACCGCGCCGGGATGCACGACGAGGCGCAGCGCGAATTTCGCTCGCTCGTCGAGGACGCGCCGGACCCCGTCGCTTCCTTCCATCTCGGATTGATCGCGCTGCGGCGGAAAGAATGGGCCGCCGCCGTGAACGCGTTCATGACCGCGGCGCCGAACGCGCCGAGCAAGACGGCGCTGCTGCACAACCTCTCGCTCGCATACGAGAGGCTCGGCCAGCTCGAGAAGGCGAGGCTGGTCATCGAGCGTGCGCTCGCCGCCGGCGGAAACTCCGAGCCCCTCATCCAGCTCCACGCGGCCGTGGTCGCGCTGCACCTCGGCGACCTTCAGGGCGCGAAGGTCGCGCTCAGCGAAGCGAGAAGTCTATGGACCGGCAGCCCCCCTCCCCCCGTGTGGTTTCATTACGCGGCACGGGTGGCCGCGATGACGGACGACCCTGACCGCGAGATGCTCCTTCTCACGGCGGCCACCGAGACGCATCCCGAGTCACCGATACTGCTCAACAATCTCGCCGCGGCCTGCCTCAAGCGCGAGGACTATGTGCACGCCCGCGATGCGGCCGAGAAGGGCCTCGCGCTGGCTCCCGAGCTTCCCCAGCTCCGGCGCAACCTGTCCGCCGCGCTGGAGGGTGTAGCCGCGGCGGATCGCGGCGGAGTTGCCCAGTCCGCGAATCGCTCCTGAGCAAGCGTGAGTTGATTCAGGGCGACGACGTCGGGTTCCGGGCGCTGATGGAGAAAATCACGCGAGACCGGGGCTTCCGCTGCTCCAGCTACAAGGACAAGTGCCTCCGTCGCCGCATCGCCGTGCGCATGCGCGCGAAGAGCGCGTCCACATTCTGGGAGTACGGCGGGATCCTGGATACCGATCCCGGGGAGTACGACCGACTCATGCGCGCGCTGACCATCAACGTCACGAAATTCTTCCGGAACTGGGACACGTACTCGGCGATCGAGCAGCGCGTGATCCCGGCGCTTTGGGAGCGGAGCGACCCCGACCTCCGCGTCTGGAGCGCCGGGTGCGCCTCGGGCGAGGAGACGTATTCGATCGGAATCCTCATGCACCGGCACGCCCATGCGACCCGGGCGCATGCGCGGCTCGATACGATCTCCATCGTGGGAACCGACATCGACGGCGACTGTCTGGGCGAAGCCGAGCGGGCTTTTTACGCCGAGTCGGCGCTGGGTGATACGCCGCCCGCGCTCCGCGACCGTTACTTCCCCACGGTGGCGGGATTGCGAACCATGCTGCCGGAAGTGAAGCGCCTGGTGAGCTTCGAGCTCAGGGACCTGCTTCAGGCCCCACCTCCGTTTCAGGGAATTCATCTTCTCATGTGCCGCAACGTGATCATCTACTTCGAGCGCGATGCGCAGGAAGCGCTCTTCCATGAATTCCACCGCGCGCTCGCGCCGGGCGGGTTCCTGGTGCTGGGAAAAGTCGAGACGCTGCTCGGCCACGCACGCGGTCTTTTCTCGCCCGTGAACGCGCGCGAGAGAATCTTCCGCAAGCTGTAGCCTGGCCGCCGGATTCCGAATTGCGAATGAATAGCGCTCTCTCGACCGTTCTGGTGGTGGATGACAGCGCATTCATGCGCAAGCTCATCGCCGAGATGGTGGAATCGAGCGGGGAGTTCCGCGTCGTCGGCACCGCGGGCGACGGTGTCGAGGCGCTGGAGCAGATCCGCGCGCTCGACCCCAACATCGTGACACTCGACATCGAGATGCCCAGGCTCAATGGACTCGAGGCGTTGGAGCAGATCATGACGGAGATGCCGCGTCCGGTCGTGATGCTCAGCGCGGCAGGGTCCGAGAGGGGCAACGAGATGACGCTGCGAGCGCTGGAGCGCGGGGCAGTGGAGTTCGTTCGCAAGCCGTCGGGACCGATCAGCATAGATCTGGTGACGGTCCGCGAAGATCTTCTCGCGGCGCTGAACGCAGCGCGATCGATGAACTTGACCGGGGTCCAGATGCCCTCCCGCGCGGCCGTCGCGGTAGACACTGGCGCACCGGCGAAGAAATCTACCGGCGCCGCAACGCGCGCCGTTGCGATCGCCTCTTCGACCGGCGGTCCGCGAGCACTCGGCGAGATCGTGCCACACCTGCCCGACGACCTCGGGGCGGCGGTGCTCATCGTCCAGCACATGCCTGGAGAGTTCACACGCACTCTAGCGCAGCGGCTGGACATGATGAGTCCGCTGCCGGTCGCGGAAGGCGTGGATGGAGAGGCGCTGATGGAGAATCGCGTCTACGTCGCCCCCGGCGGATTCCACATGACACTGAGCGGCTCCCCCGGCGCGGCGACGATTCACCTCGACTCCTCTCCCACCATGTGGGGTGTCCGGCCGGCCGCCGACCCTCTGTTCGCCAGTGTCGCGGAGTCGTTCGGGACGGCGGCGATCGGAGTGATTCTGACGGGCATGGGTCGGGACGGAGCCGAGGGGCTGCGCCGAATTCGGAGCGCCGGCGGTCTCGGAGTGATTCAGGACCAGCAAAGCTCCATCATATATGGCATGCCGCAGGCGGCGCTTGCCGTCGCCGGCGCGGATCGCGTCGCCGGCGCCCAGCAGATCGCTCAGGTGATCAGTGACCTGTGCGCGGCGAGATGAATCGGCATTGGCGGAGGCGAGGGGACGGGATATCGTTGGAGGAGGGAACTACAGTTGCAGGTACTCAGTTGCGGGAGCCGTGACCCGATGAATCATGCGGCAGATCGTTCTTTTTGTTTTTCTCAGCCGACTCGTAAAGAAACACCAATGAAACCAGGCAGCGTTCGCGATGCATAGGATGCTCGTCACCGGAGCCGCAGGCTTCATCGGCACGAACTTCGTCCACTACTGGGTAGAGCACCATCCCGGCGACGCACTGATCGGGGTGGACGCGCTGACCTACGCCGGGAATCTGGCGAACCTCGAGCCGGTCGCGAACCATCCGCGATTCAGCTTCGTGAAGGCGGACATCCGTGACGGTGATGCGATGCGCGATATCATGAAGCGCGAGGGAATCGACACCGTCGTCCACTTCGCGGCGGAGTCGCACGTCGATCGGTCGATTCGCGGGCCCGATCCGTTCATCGACACGAACGTGCGAGGGACGCACGAGCTGCTCAAAGCGGCGCGCGCCGTATGGTCTGAAGACTGGTCAGCCGGTCCGACTCGTTTCCATCACATCTCGACGGACGAGGTTTACGGATCTCTCAGCCCTACGGCGCCCGCATTCACGGAAGAGACGAACTACGCTCCCAATTCGCCCTACGCGGCGTCCAAGGCGGGATCCGACCATCTCGTGCGCGCCTACCATCACACCTACGGGCTGCCTGTAACGACCACTAACTGCTCGAACAACTATGGACCATACCACTTTCCCGAGAAGCTGATCCCGCTCACGATCGTCAACGCGCTGGATGGAAAGCCCCTCCCGGTCTATGGCGATGGAATGAATATCCGCGACTGGCTGTACGTTCGCGATCACTGCCGCGGCATAGAGCGAGTGCTGGAAAAGGGCAGGCTGGGGGAGACCTACAACCTTGGCGGGAATTCCGAGCGAAAGAACATCGACGTGGTAGGGGAAATCTGCCGCAAGCTCAATACGGTATTCGCGGAAGACGAAAAGGTGCGCGAGCAATTCCCGAAATGCCCGGCGGCGCTGGGCGGGGACACTGCGGAGCTGATCACGTTTGTGAAGGACCGTCCCGGTCACGACCGCCGCTACGCCGTGGATGCCATGAAGGCCACGCTGGAAACGGGGTACGGACCAGCGGAGTCTTTCGACACCGGTCTGGGAAAGACGATCAGGTGGTACATCGCCAATGAGAGCTGGTGGCGGGGCGTGATGGACGGCAGCTACAGGGACTGGGTCGAGCTCCACTACTCCGAGGGGCGACGGGCGCCTGCCTGAGTCCGCAGGGGGGCCGGGGCCAGCGCTCGGGTTGACACGCATTTCCTCGCGCCCTACACTACCTCGCTTATGGCGAAAACCGATATGACGGGTGGTTCGGGAGCACGGCGCGATTCCACCTCCCGGCGCCCCTGGCTCTTCTGGGCGATCGCCGCGGTGGTGCTGCTCGCGGGATATGCCGATCTCGCGCGGGGGGGCGAAACAGTCGCCCCGATCTTGCTTGTGATTGGGTATTGCGTGTTGGTTCCGCTGGCTATTCTCCGGTAACCGTCTGGGCTCGGTTTCTGCACCGGGCGAGTAGCTCAGTTGGTTAGAGCGCCTGCCTTACACGCAGGATGTCGGGGGTTCGAGTCCCTCCTCGCCCATGAACGGTTTTTCAGGAACCCACGCGATCGGGTTGGGGTACGATTCGCTTACCGCATTGGAGGTTACACCATTGAAGGCAAGTCTACGTCATTCAGGTCTGTTCTTCGCCAGTCTCGCCGCGCTCGTCGCGGCGGTGGCAGTGTCGCCGGCGGCGGCCCAGAAGGGGCCGGTCGAGCGCGTGATGATCCCGACACTCCAGAGCACGGACAAGGAGCTCGGTGTCCAGGCGGCGGAAGCGATCCGCAACAGGCTGCAGAAGGAGACCAACGTTCGCGATCTCATCGTCGTCCCGAAGGCCGACATCAACAACAGTCTCCAGTCCTCGGGCTACTCGACGACCGAAGCGCTCGCGCCGGGAGATGCGAAGGCTCTCGCCAGCCTCGTCCGCGCCGCCCAGTATCTCGATGGCACCGTCACCCGCACGCCGACGGGATTCAAGATCGACTCCCGGCTCATCATCTCGCGCGATCTCACTCGCGGACAGGTTCTGCCGACCGCTCAGGCGGCGAAGCTGGATGACGCGGCGAACCAGATCGCCAAGGCGATCAAGGATGCGCGCCGTCAGGTGCCAGCTGAGGAGACCTGCCACAATCACGTCGTCCAGGGCAAGTACCAGGAAGCCGTCGCGGCTGCCCGCCGGGGGTTGGCGAGTAATCCGACGGCCAACATCGTGGCGGTATGCCTTGCCGAGGGCTACGCGGGCCTGAAGATGGATGACTCCGTCATCGCAGTCTCGGAGCGTGTTCGCGCGAACGATCCGCGCAACATCACCGCGCTCCGCATGCTCGCCGATATCTACCAGACCAGAAAGGATCCAAGGTCGATCGACGTTCTCATGGCGCTCGTTGCCGCAGATCCGACGAACCTTCGCCTCCAGCAGGCCGTCGTGAACTCACTGGCTGAGAGCGGTCAGTCTGCCAAGGCGATTCCGATCGTGCGCGACCTTCTTCAGAACAATCCCGGCGATCCTCAACTCCTGCATCTGGCTTGGCTCGTCTATCTGAACGCCAAGGATTTCGAGGGGGCCATCAACGTCGGCAACGAGCTGGTACGTGTCGACACCGCCGCCGCCACCGCGGACTACTACACGCGCCTCGCGGGAGCCTACGCGAACTTGAATCAGCTCCAGCGAGCGTCTGAAACGGCGGCTCGGGGAGCGGCGAAATTCCCCAACGACGCCAATCTGCTGCTTTACAACGCTTCCGCCTTCCTGAAAGCGGGCCAGCTTCAACAGGCGATCGATGCCGCGAACCGCGCGCTGACCATCGACCCGAAGCTCGAGAACGGCTACCTCCTCCTCGCTCAGGCACAGGGCCAGCTCAATCAGCCTGACGCTTTCGCGGCCACGCTTCAGAGGGGCGCCGCCAACGGCGCCAACAAGTCCATCCTCGCGCAGATCGCGCTGCAGCAGGGAAACAACGCATTCAAGGCCGCTCAGGCTTCAAAGGCGCGCCCCGACTTCCAGCGCGCGATCAGGTACCTGGCGATGTCCGATTCGCTCGAGGCTTCGGCCGATGCAAAGTTCCTTATCGGTGCCAGCGCGTTCTCGGTGGGCCAGAGCGCGACGATCGACGCGAACGAGAGGAAGAGCTGTGAGCTGGCTCGGACCGCTCGTGATGCCTTCACGCTGGCTCAGGCCAACCTGCCGGCCGGCGGACAGAAGTTCCCGAATGAGGCAGCGCAGCTCCTGACAGCGATTCCGCAGTTCACACCCGCCGTCGATAACGAGATAAAGCGCTTCTGTAGGTGACGGAGCCGGACACCGGCCGATGGGAGTCTTCCTATCATGCGCCGGTTCTGGTCGAAGACGTGATGGCGCTGCTCGCGGGCGCCGGGGAAGTACTGGACTGCACATTGGGCGGGGGAGGGCACAGTGAGGCGCTCCTCGCCGCTGGAGCCTCGGTAACGGCGCTGGATCGCGACGAGGCGGCGATCGATGAAGCGAGAAAGCGGCTGGCGGCCTACGAGGCGTCAGGCCGCTTTCTGGCGATACGGGGCAACTTCGCCGAGATCGCGAGCATTCCCCAGCTCTCGGATCGGCGGTTCGACGCGATCCTCGTCGATCTCGGAGTCTCTTCTCATCAGATCGATACCGACGAGCGGGGATTCTCGTTTCGGCCCGGCGTGTTACTCGACATGAGGATGGACCGTCGCTCTGATGCGACCGCCGCCGAGCTTCTCAACACATTGGATGATGCCGACCTATCTCATATCTTTCGCGCCTATGGAGACGAGCCACGGGCGCATCGACTGTCGCGGGAGATCGTGCGCCGGCGAGAGCGGCGTCCGCTGAGCGTCAGTGACGACCTTGTCGATGCGATCCGGGGCGCGTTCGGCGCGCGAACTGGTCCGGGCGATTTCGCCCGGCTCTTCCAGGCAGTTCGAATCGCCGTGAACGACGAGCTGTCGGCTCTCGATCGCGCGCTTCCACTGCTCCGCGATCGGCTGACGCCCGGGGGGATGCTCGCAGTGATCTCCTACCACTCGGGCGAGGACCGTCTCGTGAAGCACAGCATGCGCGAGTGGAGCCAGGCGTGCGTCTGCCCGCCGAAGCAGATTCACTGCACCTGTCGCGGAAAGTCGCTGGGTACGCTCCTCACCAAACGCGCGATTACGGCGGCCCCCGAGGAAACCAGGATCAACCCGCGCTCGCGCAGCGCGCGGCTTCGCGCCTGGCGAAGCGCGGCCCATCCGTGAAGGGGCGCACGGTGGTCGGCCTCGCCCTCGGTGGATTCGTTGTGGTCGCGCTCTCGATCGTGTGGCGGCGAACGGCCGGCATCGGTGAGTCCGAGAAGGTGACCCAGCTGGATTCGCGTCGGGTTCAGCTGGAAGGCGAGAGAGCGCGGCTGGAGAGCGAGATCCGCGACGCCTCGACACGGCGGCGTCTCGGAGAGATCCTCGAGAACCGGCTCGGCATGCGTATCCCGCCCGACAATCAGGTCGTCATTCTTCCCCGACCGGCGCAGAGTGGCAACCCCTAACAGAGTCTCGACAGTTCACGGCGTGCTCGTCCTCTTCGCGTTCGCGCTCGTGGCGCGGGCCGCGAAGGTGCAGGTCGTCGACGGAGAGGAATGGACGGCGCGAGCGAAGCGCCAGCACTTTTTCGCGTCCTCGCTCCCCGCCGCGCGCGGTGAGATTCTCGATGCGAGTGGAAACCTGCTGGTGGAGAACCGCGAGCTCACCAGAGTAGCGGTCGCGCTGCCGGAGGTGCGCGATACCGCGTCCATTCTGAGAGCGCTGCACCGCGCACGACTGGATGCGGCGGCCGTTCGCTCCGCCATCGCGCGCCGGAAACGCTGGGTAGATCTGCCGGGACTCTACACCGCATCCGGCGTCGCGTCCGTGGCCAACCTCAACGGCGTGCATCTCACGCCGGTGCTGCAACGGGTGTACGCTCCTTCCGGCTGGATCAGACGCATAGTTGGGAGGCTGGACGGGCAGGGCAATCCGCTCGACGGCATCGAGCTGGCTCTGGACACGCTTCTCCGCGGCGACTCTGGCCGCGTGAGTCTCGCGCGCGACAGGGACGGCCGGCCGCTGGACACGCCCGATGCGTGGACCGATCACCCGCGTCGCGGCTCGACTGTCGTGCTGACCATCAACAGCGCGCTTCAGGACATCTGCGAGCGTGAGCTCTCGGTGGCGGTCGACAGCCTCGAGGCCACCGGCGGAGACATCGTCGTGATGAATCCCCACACCGGGGAGATTCTCGCGCTCGCGACGAACCGTGTCGGTCGGACCGGCTTCTCGAACACGGCGATCACCGAGCCGTTCGAGCCCGGCTCCACGCTGAAGCCGTTCGTGGCGGCATCGCTCATCGCGCGCGGGCGAGCGAGCGCGGACGAAGTGGTCAACACGTTCAATGGAAGGCTCGAGCTCGATGGGCGGGTGATAACCGACGTGCACAAAGCGCCGCAGCTGTCGCTCGCCGACGTGATTCGCTACTCGAGCAATGTCGGCATCGTGCATTTCGGACAACGTCTCGCCCCGCGCGAGAAGTATGACACGTTTCGCGACCTGGGCTTCGGCATGACCGCCGGCGTGCCGCTGCCCGCTGAATCGCCCGGCACCCTGCGCGAGCCGAAGCTGTGGTCCAGGCAGACCGGTGCTTCGATGCTCATGGGCTACGAGATCGCCGTAACGCCCCTCCAGCTCGTCACCGCCTATTCGGCGATCGCCAATGGCGGAGAGCTTCTCGAGCCGCACCTGATCAAGGAGATCCGGTCGAATGAGGGCGAAGTCGTGTATCGCGCCACGCCGCGGCCGGTGCGACGGGTCATGCCCAGCGATGTCGCGCGCACGGTGCAGCAGATGTTGCTCGCCGTTGTCCAGGAAGGGACGGCCACGAAGGCGGATCTCGAGACATTCGATGTCGCGGGGAAGAGCGGAACCGCGCGGCGCACGTCTCCCAATGCCGGCTACACGGCGGGAAACTATACGGCGTCCTTCGTCGGCCTTTTTCCGGGGAACGATCCGCAATACGTAGTGCTCGTGAAGCTGGATAGCCCGCGAGGGCCTCGTTACTCCGGCGGGGAGATCGCCGCGCCGGTTACACGCATCGTTCTTCGTGCCGCGCTCGCCGCGCGCGACGCCGCGCTGGACCGTGATGGCCTTCTCGCCGCGGAGAAGCTCGCCGCCAACCGGGCCAGGATGGCGAACGTCGCCGCCGCGAACGAAACGGAGCAGCGAAACCCCGCCTCCGCAATCGAGAGCTCCGATGCGCCGCTCTTCACGGGCACAGCTCCGTACGTGATCCGCCTGCCGGCACAAATGAAGACCACCCCCGTGACTGCGTCGCCTCGCGCTGTGCCCGATGTGAGCCGGCTGTCAATGCGCGCGGCACTGCGTGCCCTGCACGCCGCCGGATTTCGTGTGCGGTTCATTACAGCCGCCTCGATGACGACCTGGCCCGCGGCGGGTGCTCTCGCTCCGCGGGGAAGCGTCGTGCAGCTGGGCCGCCCGGGGGAATGAGAATCAACATGGCCTCGATCCGGGCGGCGCTATCCGAGCGTGGCCTGGTGCGTGGCGTTCAGGGATCGCTGCCCGAGGAGGTGAGCGGAATCTCGGACGACAGCCGCACGGTCGGGCGCGGCGAGATGTTCATCGCGGTGCGTGGCTGGAACAGTGACGGACACGATTTCCTCGACGCCGCCGCAGGGAGGGGAGCCGCGTGCGCAATCGTCGAGGATGCGGCGCGGACGAAGCTTCCCGCTCTCGTCGTGAGAGAGGGGGGGGGGCGGAAGGCGGCCGCTCTTGCCGCCGCGACCGCCTATGACAACCCGGCCCGGGATCTGGCCATGCTCGGCGTGACGGGCACGAACGGAAAGACGACGACCACATCGATCATGCGCCACCTCATGGACGATGGCGCGGAATCGAGTGCCTCGATCGGAACCCTCGGAGTTCTTGTCGGAAGCGGAGGAGAAGTGCTGCCTGGCGGTGCTGGCCTGACGACGCCGGGGCCCGTGGAGCTTCAAAGAGTGCTGCGCCTGCTCGTCGCTCGCGGAGTGCGAACCGTGGCGATGGAGGTATCCTCGCACAGTCTCGATCAAAGGCGTGTCGACGGTATCACGTTCGACGTTGTGGTGTTCACCAATCTCACGCGGGACCATCTCGATTATCACGGGACGATGGAATCCTACCTGACGGCGAAATCGCGTCTTCTGGAATACCTGAAGCCCGATGGCTCCGTGATCATCAATGCGGATGCTCCGGAGTGGAGGGCGCTCCAACCCTCGCGCGCGCCCCTCACCTTCGGGTTGCGCACCGCCGCCGACGTTCGCGCGGAGGATGTTCGCTACACGCCGCGGGGAAGCGCATGGCGACTCGCAACTTCGGCCGGGAGCGCGGATGTAAAACTCCCGCTCATAGGCGACCTGAACGTCGAGAACGCTCTCGCCGCGGCGGCCGCGGCCTTCGCGGTCGGTCACTCACCCAGCGCCATCGCCGAGCGCCTCGCGAGCGTTCCCCAGGTGCCGGGCAGACTGGAGATCATCTCAACGCGGCCGACCGTTCTCCGCGACTACGCGCACACGCCCGACGCCCTGGAGCGGGCGCTGCTCGCGGCGCGCGCCTTCACCCGCGGCAGCCTGATCGTCGTATTTGGATGCGGGGGCGACCGGGACAAGGGCAAGCGGCCGCTGATGGGTGAGATCGCCGAGCAGGGTGCCGACCGCGTCATCGTGACGAGCGACAACCCGCGCACCGAAGACCCCGATTCGATAATCGATGACATTGAAACCGGAATGCGGTCGTCCAGACACGAGCGCGTAACGGACCGGCTCGCTGCCATTCAACGGGCAGTAGGCGTCGCGGAGGACGGTGACATCGTGCTGCTCGCCGGTAAGGGACACGAGACGTATCAGATTCGCGGGACCACTTCACATCCGTTCGACGAGAAAGAGATCGTGAGAGAGATGACGGGGAGTCGCGCGTGAGCGCTGGCTTCTGGACGCTCGATCGCATTGCGGCGGCGCTGAAGGAAGGAGAGTGCGCACGCGGCTCGCTACCCCGGGGCGCGGGCAATGTGAGCGCAATCACCACCGATACCCGAAAGATCGGGAAGGGCGACGTATTCGTCGCTCTGCGCGGGGAGCGGTTCGACGGACACGACTATCTGAGTGATGCCGTCCGGGATGGCGCGTCGGCGGTGGTCGTGTCGCGGGCGCCGAAACTCACCGACCTCGGAGTGCCCGTCTATGAGGTGGGCGACACGCTCGTCGCGCTGGGAGCCCTCGCTCGTTACTGGCGGCGGGCGTGGGGCAGGACGATCGTCGCCGTCGCCGGCAGCAACGGCAAGACGAGCACGAAGGATCTCCTCCGCGCCGCGTTGAGCGGCTCGTACAACGTCCACGCCACGACCGGCAATCTCAACAATCGGGTTGGCGTGCCGTTGACGCTGCTCTCGCTGCCGCCTGACGCCGAGGTGGCGGTGATAGAGCTCGGGACGAGCCTGCCGGGCGAGGTCGCGATTCTTCGGGAGATCTCCGAGCCCGACATCGCCCTGGTCACATCGATCGCGGAAGAGCATCTCGAGGGTCTCGGAGATCTCGCCGGTGTGTTGAGGGAGGAGACCACGGCCTACGATGGGGTCGATGTTGGCATCGCGCCATCGGCGCAGCCGGAGATCGCTGAAGCCGCGCGTGGAAAGGCGAAGCGAGTGGTAGTCGCGGGGCTCGATGCGCATGCGGACCTGAAGCCGGATCGCTGGCAGATTGGTCCGGGCGGCCTCGGGACGATCGAGATCGAGGGAGTAGTCGTGCGCCCGCCCGTGCGCGGGCTCCACAACCTCAGGAACGCGATGCTCTCGCTGGCGGTCGCGCGCGAATGTGGCGTGACATTCCAGAATGCGGCGCAAGGGATCGCGGCGATGCCGCAGCCGAAGATGCGCGTAGCGTGGGAGCAGCTGGGCGAAATCACTCTCATCAACGACGCGTACAACGCGAATCCCGGATCGACGCGGGCCGCGATCGAGCTGCTGCAGGGAACCGCGCCGGGTCGACAGCGTGTGATCGTACTCGGAACCATGCGCGAGCTCGGCGCCGCGTCGGCTCAGTGCCACGCCGACATCGCTGGCCTCGCCCTGGAATCGGGCGCCGACATCGTCGCGGGGATCGGGGAGTTCCGAGCGGCGCTTGCCGAGCGCGAGAATGAGACGGACCGGGTGATTACCGCGTCAGATGTAGACGATCTGTGGCCGCAGCTTCAGGCTCGGCTACAGCGAAACGCTATAATTCTGCTCAAAGCTTCGCGAGGCGTTCAGCTCGAGCGCCTCGTACCATATCTATCGGCCTGGGCCACTTCATAGTGCTGAACTACCTGCTGGTACCGTTTACAGATCTGCCGCACTTCGGATGGCTGCGTCTCTTTCAGTACATAACGTTTCGCTCCGCGGGTGCCGCGGTGACCGCGCTCCTTCTCACTTTCATCGTCGGCCCCGTGATCATCAGGCGGCTGAAGCGCATGAGGCTCCACCAGGTGATACGCGAGGGTACTCCCGATGCGCACCAGCAGAAGGGAAGGACGCCGACGATGGGTGGGCTCATCATCCTCGGAGCGACTCTGATCAGCACTCTGCTATGGGCGAGGCTCGACAACAAGTACGTGCTGCTCGCCATGGTCTCGATGCTCTGGATGGGGGCGATCGGATTCTGGGACGACTATCTGAAGCTGAAACAGAAGCTGGCGGGTAGGAAGAACACAGGTCTGGTCGAGAGCTACAAGCTCGCGGGCCAGGTGACGCTCGGCTTCGCGCTCGGGTACTATCTGTGGAAGTATCCCCTCTCCTCGCTGCCCGGCGCCTCGACGACCCTGCCGTTCTACAAGTACATCCTCATCGTGCCGCTCACCGCGGGGATGGGATGGCTGTATGTCCTCTTCGTGACGTTCGTCATGACCGGAGCCAGCAATGCGGTGAACGTCACCGACGGAGCCGATGGGCTGGCAGCGGGACTGACCGCGATCGCGGCGCTTACGTTCGCGTTCTACGCGTATGTAGTGGGGCGCATCGATGCCAGCGAATACCTCCACGTGTACTACCTCCGGGGCTCCGGCGAGCTCACGGTGTTCTGCGCCGCGCTGATGGGGGCGTGTATAGGATTCCTCTGGTACAACACGCACCCGGCCGAGGTTTTCATGGGAGACACTGGCTCCCTGGCGCTGGGCGGCGCGCTGGCGGTGGTCTCGGTTCTTCTCAAGTCCGAATTCCTGCTGCTGCTGGTGGGAGCGGTCTTCGTCGCCGAGATGGGGTCCGTGATAATTCAGCGCTTCGTGTTCAAGTATCGGAAGCGACGATACGGCCTCGAGTACGCACGGGAGCACCGCGTGTTCAGGCGGGCGCCACTGCACCATCACTTCGAGGTGAAGGGCTGGGATGAAGCGCAGGTCGTCGTCCGCTTCTGGATCCTGGGAGTACTGGCCGCCTTCATCGCACTGAGCACTCTGAAATTGCGATGAAGCCGCCGGTGGCTCTGCCGCGGAAAGGTGAGATCGCCGTCATTGGCCTCGCCAGAAGTGGCCGTGCCGCGGCGACGCTCCTCAGGAAGAACGGCTACGATGTGTACGCGTCCGATACGGCCGCGTCGGACGAGACAGCGCGTTGTGCCGAGGAGCTGCGGTCGCAGGGCGTGGCGGTTGACGTCGGCCGGCACGACCTGGCGAGGCTGACGCGGGCGAGCCTCGTCGTCGTGAGTCCCGGCGTTCCGCCCAACGCGGCGCCAATCGCGCGCGCGAGAGAGAAGGGAGTGCGCGTGGTAAGCGAGGTGGAGATCGCGCTCCACTTTCTCGGGGGATCACGCGTCATCGCGGTCACCGGCACGAACGGGAAGACCACGACGACCGCGCTCATTACACACATTCTTCGCCGCCTCACGGGTGACGCCGTCGAAGCAGGGAATATCGGGAACGCGCTCTCGGATGTCGCCGGCCGGGAGCGAAAGCCGCGATGGATCGCGCTCGAGATGTCGTCGTTTCAGCTGCACGATACGACGAGCCTCCGCCCAGAGGTCGGCGTTCTGACCAATCTCAGCCCCGACCACCTCGACCGGTATGCGAGCGTCGAGGACTACTACGGCGACAAGGCGCGCCTGTTTGCGAATGCGGACCGGACGTCAGTATGGGTGGTGAATGCCGACGACGCGCGGGCGCAGCGGATGGTGGCAGCAGTCGCCGGAGAGAGGTACGGCTTCTCGATCGAGGCGGAGGCGTCCGCCTTCGAGGACCGGGCATCGGACCAGTTGATCGTCATGGGCAGTCCCTTGCTCGCGCGAAGAGATCTTCCCTTGCTCGGCCGTCATAACGTGGCGAACGCGCTCGCCGCCTCGCTCGCGGTGATTGTCGCTGATCGGTCGCACCAGACGTCCGATGCGAGGGGCGAAGTGGCCGCGGCAATGAGATCGTTTCGCGCACTGCCTCACCGGCTCGAGATGGTTGGAGAGTTCGGGGGCGTGCAATGGATCAACGACTCGAAGGCGACCAACGTCAGCTCGACCGCCGTCGCGATTGACGGGATGGAGCGTCCAACCGTCCTCTTGTTGGGAGGACGGCACAAGGGCGAGCCCTACTCGCCGCTGTCTCCCGCAATCCGTCAAAAAGTGAAGCGAGTGATAGCATTCGGAGAGGCGGGCCCAATCATCGAGAAGGATCTCGGACAGGTGGTCGAGCTGGAGCGGCTCGGGTCCGATTTCAGAGCGGTCATCGCTGCCGCGCGCGCGGCGGCGCGGGCCGGTGACGCGGTTCTGCTCTCACCAGCCTGCTCGAGCTACGACATGTTCTCGAACTACGAGGAACGGGGAGATCGCTTTCGCGAGCTCGCCGCTGGTGACGCGTAGTGGAAGCTTTGGCCCAGCTCAGGCACCGGTGGCGCATGGGGATCGAAGCCCGCGCGCTGGTGATTCTCACGGGCATGCTGCTCGCCTTCGGTATCGCGACTGTCTACAGCGCGAGCGCGATCGTCGAGATGCAGGCGGGTTTGAGCCACACCTATCTTCTCTTCCGGCACCTGATGGGCGTCGCGGGAGGCGTCGTCATCTTCGCGGTCGCCGCCAAGATGGACGCGGAGGTGTGGGAGAGGTGGGCGTGGCCGGTCATGATCCTCTCACTCGTCCTGCTCGTCATCGTGATCCTTCCGTTCACCGAGGGCATCGCACCGCGCGTTCACGGCGCGCGCAGACATCTCATCGGCAGCTCGGTCCAGCCCTCGGAGCTGGCCAAGCTGGCGGTCGTGCTCTGGACATCCATGCTTGTCGTAAAGAAAGGGCCGGCGATGCGACGCCTCACCAAGGGGCTGCTGCCTTTCCTGGTCGTGATCGGCGCTCTCGACATCCTCGTCATGCTCGAGCCCGATCTCTCCGCCGCCATGATGTTCACCCTCATCATGGGCGTCATTCTCTTTGCGGGTGGCGTGCGCATCGGTCACTTCGTCGCACTGGGCGTAATGCTGATTCCGCTTCTCTACGTGAAGATCGAGCGCCTCAATTACGTCCTGCTCCGCATGAGCGCGTTCTTCGATCCGGGGGCCGCTCCTCAGGAAGTCAGCTATCAGCTTCGACAATCCCTCATCGCGGTCGGCTCCGGCCAGATCTTCGGCGTCGGGTTCGGGCGCGGGCGGCAGCAATACGGGTTTCTGCCGTTCGGGTACGATGATTTCATCGCCGGACACATCGGTGAGGAATGGGGATTCCTGGGACTGGGGCTTCTCATTCTCGCGTTCGCTCTGTACGCGGGTCTCGGATTCCGTATTGCCCGGAAGGCGAGGACTCCCTTCCTGCAGCTCGTCGCGGTGGGATTGACGGTTACGATGGTAGTCACCGCGTATCTTCATATCGGAGTCGCGACCGGATTGCTGCCCACCACCGGCCTGACCCTCCCCTTCATCTCGTACGGGCGCTCGAATCTCGTCCTCTCACTTCTTATGACAGGAATTCTGGTGAACATCGGAAGCTCACGCGAAAATGTCTTCGAGGGCTCTGCGTCCACCGCCCCGACCGACCCGCTGGCTCTTCGCGCACTTCCGGCCCGATGAGAATCATCTTCGCCGGCGGGGGAACCGGCGGGCACCTCTATCCCGGCCTCGCGATCGCGCGTGCGCTGGTGAAGGAGGATCCGCGCGTGGAGCCTTTCTTCATCGGCGCGGAGCGTGGCGTCGAGAAGGATGTCCTGCCACAAGTCGGGTTTCCCTTCGAGCTGCTCGATCTGCATCCCCTCTACCGCTCGCGTGTGTGGCAGAACTGGAAAACCGTCCGTGGCGCGCTGACCGCGTGGCAGCGCATCGCGGGGGAAGTTGAGAGCGAGCCGCCGGCGTGTGTCGTCGGCACTGGTGGCTATGCGGCCGGGTTGGCGCTGGGCTACGCAGTGGTCCACGGGATTCCCATCGTCCTCCAGGAGCAGAACACCTATCCGGGCATCACCGCCCGCTTCTTCAGTCGGTACGCGGCGCAGGTCCACCTCGGATTTCCCGAGGGGAGAGCTCGCCTCTGGCCATCGAAGCGCACTCAGGTCTTCGACTCCGGGAATCCGATCGAGCCTCCGCCGGCTGACGCGTTCAACAAGACGGCGGCGAGAGTGAAATGGGGATTTCCACCGACAGGAGGAACAGTGCTGCTGGTGTATGGAGGAAGTCAGGGCTCGCAGGCCATCAACGACGCCGTCGCATCGTGGGTCGACCGCGGTCTCCAGCGCGACATGTACGTGATCTGGGCTACGGGGAAGGCGAACTACGACAAGCTCGCCCGCCTGGAAAGCGGGCGGGTGAAGGTGAGAGCGTACATCGCCCCGATATCGGAAGCCTATCGGGCCGCGGATCTCGCGCTGTCACGCGCCGGCGCGATGGCGACCGCCGAGCTCTGCGCGTGGGGGATTCCCGCGGTCGTCGTCCCCCTGCCGACCGCGGCAGCGGACCATCAGACGGCCAATGCGAAGGCGCTCGCGAATGCAGGTGCCGCCGAGCTGATTCTGCAGTCCGAGCTGACCACGGACACTCTCTCGCGAACGGTCGATTCCCTGCTGACGAACCCGGCCAAGCTCGAGAGCATGAAAAAAAAAGCGCTGGAGAGGGCCAGACCGTCGGCGGCAGCAGATATTGCGAGACACATCCTCAGCCTCGTCAATCGCGAACAGGCTCGAGCATGAGCTCAGCACCTCTCTAGCCGCACTCTGTCACGCTCAATGTCTCTGATTGACCCCTCTGACAGTCGCCCGATCCATTTCGTGGGGATCGCCGGCGCAGGGATGCGTGCGCTCGCCGAGCTGCTCGCGAGGCGAGGCATCCCGGTTACTGGTTGCGACGCCAATCCCGGCGCCGCGGGCGATCTGGAAGCGCTCGGGATTCAGGTGGTGCGCGGCCATAGCCCGGACCATCTCGCCTCAGCCCGCCAGGTCGTAGTCACCTCGGCCATGCCGAAGGATCATCCGGAGCTCCTTCGGGCTCGGGAGCTGGGGATACCGATCACGAGAAGGGCGGAGGCTCTGGGAGAGGCCGTGTCCGGTGGACGGCTCGTCGGGATCGCGGGCACCCACGGGAAGACGACGACGACAGTAATGACTACATCGGCCCTCGCCGCCGCTGGACTCAGGCCAACGGGGCTCGCGGGCGGGCGAGTGGCTACATGGGGAGGAAATCTCCGCTACGAGTCCGACGAGCTGTTCGTCGTCGAGGCTGACGAGTACGACCGGTCCTTTCTCGCGCTGTCGCCGACCGTCGCGGTCGTCACCAACATGGAAACGGATCACCTCGACATCTACCGCGACCTCGACGACATACGGACCACCTTCTCGCGCTTCGTGCAAACAGCGCCAGTGATCGTGCTCTGTGCGGATGACGAGGGCGCGCGAAGCCTCGAGCTTCCAACCAGCTCGGAAGTAGTACGCTTCGGTCTGCGCTCGGGCGACGCGAGGCTCGTGGCTCGAGATGTGAGATCGGCCGGGCATTCGACATCATTCTCCGTGTCGTACGATGACCACGATATCGGGGATGTGACGCTTCGGGTGCCGGGGATCCATAACGTACAGAATGCCCTGGCGGCGATCGGGGCAGGGATCGGACTCGGCGTGACGCTCGATGCGATGCGCGGGGGTCTCGCTGAATTTGGTGGAGTGGAGAGACGGTTCCAGCATCTCTGCGATGTGGGGACGGTGACGATCATCGACGACTACGCGCATCACCCGACTGAGATCACGGCGACACTCCAGGCGGCCCGGGCATCCTATCCTGGCAGGAGACTCATCGCGGCGTTTCAGCCGCACCTGTTCACCCGGACACGCGATTTCCGCGAAGCGTTCGCGGATGCGCTGTGCGGAGCTGACAGCGTTTTCCTGGCGGAGATCTACGCCGCACGCGAGCAGCCCATTCCCGGAATCACGTCGGACCTCGTCTCGGAGTCGCTGCGGCGCGTCGGCCGTCCTGTCGCCTGGCAAGGTCCTCGCGCGGAGCTCGCAGAGGCGCTGGCGGCAACTGTCGTCGATGGCGACGTCGTTCTTACGATTGGGGCGGGAGACATCACGATCACCGGTCCCGAGCTGAGAGAAAGGCTCATGTCGCGCAACGGATGAAAGGAGAACGCCTCCGGAAGCCAGGCTGGCGAGTGCTCGGAGTGCTCCTGCTTCTTGGTCTCCTGATGGCCGGCGCCTGGGGAGCCCGTGCCGGCGCCCGCCGGATGGCGTTCTTTCGCGTGCGAACGATCGAGATCCGGGGCGCGCGCTATCTGAAGCCGAATGACATCGTCCGGAGAATGCAGGTCGATACGCTGACATCTCTCTGGGCTGATCTCGAGCCGCTGCGGCGAAGAATCCACTCGCATCCGCAGGTCTCGGGGGTCGCGATCGCGCGAAAGATGCCCGGCACTCTCGTCGTGACGCTGCAGGAGAATCTTCCAGTTGCGCTCATCCCCACGGCGAAGGGACTTCTGCCCTACGACTCGCTCGGAACGCAGCTACCGCTCGATCCGGCCGGCGAAGAGCTCGACCTTCCGGTTGTTGCGACTAACGATCCAATTCTTCTTAAGCTCGTCGGAGCGATTCGAAGCAGGCAGCCACAGTTGTTCGCGCGCATCGAGGAAGTACGGCGCACGGGCAGGGACGAAATCGTGCTCACGCTGTCGCGTAGCTTCCCCGAAGTTGCCGGCGCGACCGCGGACACAGTCGCTCGGCGGCAGAGGGTTTTGCGCGTGCGCGCTCTGACGGGACTGTCCGTCGAGCGGCTTGCCGATATCTTTCCGGTTGAAAGCGATCTTGCGCGGCGACAGGCACGTGTTGGAGAGCTCGACCTACGTTACCGCGATCAGGTGATCGCAAGGCTGCAATGAACCCGGAACGCATCATCGCTGGTCTCGACATCGGTTCGGCGAAAACCACGGCCGTAATCGCCGAAGCAGTCGGCGAAGGACGGGGCGCGCCAATGCTCAAGATCCTGGGTGTCGGTCAGGCGCGTACCACCGGTCTTCGCAAGGGCGTCGTCTCGGACATCGAGGAGACGACGCGCTCGATCAAGAAGGCGATGGAGGATGCGGAGAGGATGGCGGGAACCAAAGTCGCGACAATCTACGCCGGGATCGCCGGCGAGCACGTGCGGGCGATGACGAGCAAGGGAATAGTCGCCGTCAACGGCGAGGAGATCTCGAAGGCGGATGTCGACCGCGCCAACGATGTCGCCCGGGCCCAGCCGGTGCCGCAGGACAGGGAGCTCCTCCACGCGATTCCGCAGGAATACTCGGTCGACAAGAATCAGGGGATTCGCGATCCGGTCGGAATGATCGGCACCCGCCTCGAAACGGAGATGTATCTCGTCACCATCGGAAGCTCGCCGGCGATGAATCTGAGGAAGTCGGTCGAGAGAGCCGGATATCGCGTGCGCGAGCTTGTGCTGGAGCCGCTCGCCAGCTCGCTCAGCGTCCTCACCGAGGATGAGAAGGAGCTGGGTGTAGCGCTCGTCGAGATGGGGGCCGGCACCACCGACATCGCCGTATTTCACGAGGGAAAGATCCGCCACCTCGGCACGATCAATTACGGCGGCAACAATGTCACCAGCGACATCGTGCAGGGGATCGGAGTGACGCAGACGGACGCGGAGCGGCTCAAGGAAAAGTACGGCTGCGCGTACGAGCCGCTCGTCGACCCGACCGACGTCATCAAGCTGCCGAGCACGGTCGCGCAGGGAGAGCGTCACGTGGCGCGAGAGGTTCTGGCCCACATCATCCATCAGCGGATGGACGAGATCTTCTACCTGGTGCAGGAGGAGATCCAGCGTGCCGGCTTCGCGCAGCGCCTTAGCGCCGGCGTTGTGGTCACGGGCGGAGCGGCGGCGATGCAGGGCGTCGCCGAGCTCGCGGCGGATGTCTTCGGAACGGGGGTCAGGATCGGCTCGCCCTCGGAGAACATTGGGGGCCTCAGCGACTCAGTCGATGCGCCGCGTTTCGCGACAGTGGTGGGACTCGCGGTTTACGGGGCTCATCGTGCGGCCGCGGGTTTTTCCGCGACGAGCAAGCACAAGGCACTCACGGGAGCCGGTGTGGACCGCTTCGCCAGGAAAGTCAAAACCTGGCTCGAGGATTTCTTCTAGCCGCT
>CAYMKQ010000014.1:0-41131 GCA_964391175.1 uncultured Gemmatimonadaceae bacterium
TGGTCGTGAGCCGCCCCCCAACTGGTTGCCGAAGTGGGAGGAAGGTGTGAAGGCCGCGGGAGCGGCCGTTGTGAGAAAGAGAAAGCTACCCGCCGAAGGGCGTCTAATCAACTGTGCGGAGCGGTTTTCCCGACTCGGACACCCTCCTGAGGAGAAGTGGCAGCGAATGCCGACGCCCGCCGCGCCAGACCGACTCCTCGCCGTCGTTCGACGGTCGTCGGCACCTCCACCCTACCCGATCCGGGGTAAATCCATACCTTCTGTCCTGCGCCCTCCTGGAGGTCAAAATGCGCACAAGAGTACGTCTCGCCGCCGGCATCGCCGCCGCGGTCGCAATAGCTGTTTTCGCCGTCGGCTGCGACGATTCGACTGGCCCTGCTTCAAACACCTACACCGCCAATCTTATCGGCGCGAACGAAGGACCCAATCGCACGTCGCCCGGCAGTGGCGTCGCAACATTCGTTGATCTCGGCACAGAGATCGACTGGACGCTTGAGCTGACGAACATAACGGCCATGACGGCGTCGCACATCCATCTCGGGTCTGCAGCGGCAGTAGCCCCCAACGCCGGGCCCGTCATAATCAACCTGTTCTTTCCGAACGCTGCGCCAGGGCCCCTGAACGGTGTGGTCGCGCGCGGAAGCATCACGAACACGAACAACGCGAACGTTTCGCTCGATTCTTTGAGAGTGTTGTTCAACAACGGGAACGCGTACGTGAACGTTCACACCACGGCGAACCCGGGGGGAGAGATTCGCGACCAGGTTCGCCCGGTTAACTGACGGCCCGGTTTCGAGCTAGACGTTGAATCGGAAAAGGAGTACGTCGCCGTCCTGGACGACGTACTCTTTTCCTTCCGATCTCACAGCTCCTTTCTCCCTCGCGCCCTTCCACCCTTCATTGCCGATGAAGGAGTCGTAGGCCACCGTCTCGGCGCGGATGAATCCGCGCTCGAAGTCGGTGTGGATGACCGCCGCGGCCTTGGGCGCCGTGTCGCCGCGATGGATCGTCCACGCGCGCACCTCCTGCTCGCCGGCCGTGAAGTACGTCTCGAGGCCGAGCAGGTGATAGCCCGCGCGGATCAGCCGGTCGAGACCCGCCGACTCGAGGCCCAATGAAGAAAGAAAATCAGGGCGGTCCTCCGGCGGCAGCTCCGCCAGCTCCGCTTCGATCTTGGCGGAGAAGGTAACCACCTCCGCCTGCTCGCCGCTGGCGCTGACCGCCGCGCGCAACGCCTTGAGGTGCGGACCCTCCTCACCCGCCAGCTCGGCGTCGCTCACGTTTGCCGCGTAGAGAACGGGCTTCACGGTCATCAAAGAAAGCGGGGCGAGAATCGCCTTTTCCTCGGGCCTGAGTCTCGCCTGCCAGAGTCCTTTTCCGTCGCGCAGAAACCCGTGCGACTTCTCCAGCACTGGCAGCTCCGCCAGAGCCTCCTTGTCCCCCGTGCGCGCCGAGCGCCGCGTCTTGTCGAGGCGCTTTTCCAGTGTCGAAAGATCGGCGAGCGCCAGCTCGAACTCGATCACCTCGCGGTCGCGCACTGGATCGACCGCGCCCATGACGTGGGTGACGTCCTCGTCCTCGAAGCAGCGGACGACGTGGACGATCGCGTCGGTCTCCCGGATGTTGGAGAGAAACTTGTTGCCGAGGCCTTCACCTTCCGCCGCGCCCTTGACGAGTCCGGCGATATCCACGAACTGCACGACGGCGGGCACCGTCCGCTTGGGCTGCACGACCCGCGTGAGCGCGTCGAGACGCGGGTCGGGAACTTCCACCATGCCGACGTTGGGCTCCACCGTGCAGAACGGATAGTTAGCGACCTCGGCCTTTGCAGCCCCTAGCGCGTTGAACAGCGTTGACTTGCCGACGTTCGGAAGTCCGACGATTCCCAGTTTCAGCATTGGTGAGAGAACCTAATCGGGCGGGAGTATCGAGTCCGGCTCCGGTCCCGGCGCGCGATTGTGGAGGTTCATCGCCTTCTCTGCTCCATCGCGGAGCCACGTCTCTGTCGTCGCCGTCAGGTCGGGCAGCAGAGCGAGAGTGTCCTCGCGCTCGTCCCGAGCGAACGGCGCGAGCACGAAGTCCGCAAGATCGCCGTAGATGCCCTTTCGTTCCTCGCTTGGACCGACGCCGATCCTCAGGCGTGCGTATTCCTGTGTCGCGAGCGCGCCTTCCACGCTCTTAAGGCCGTTGTGCCCGCCCGCGCTGCCGCGGGCGCGGATACGGAATCGTCCAACGGGAAGCTGGACCTCGTCGACGACTACCAGGAGATCTTTCGCAGCGCTCCAGAATGGGAGGCGGACGTAATTCCTGAGAGCCTGCCCGCTCAGGTTCATGTACGTCTGCGGCTTTACGAGTCTCACCTTCACATCGCCGACGACGCCAGTGGCCACGCGCGACTCACCATCTTTCTTCCAGCCGTCGAAACGCCAAACGTCGGCCAGGTGGTCTATCAACCACCAGCCGACGTTGTGACGTGTCGCCGCGTACTCTCGGCCCGGATTGCCGAGGCCGAGTATTACTTTCACGCCTTATCCGATAGTTACTTCTTGGCGGGCTCTTCGCCCTCTTCATCTTCCTTGCCCTTGCCGATGACTTCCGGCTCGGCAACGGCAGCCCCGGCCTCGCCCTCGACCGCCTCCGGAGCGGCAACGGCCTCGATCACGGCGCGCGGAGCGGCGACGACGCATACCGACGCGTCTACGTCGTCCATGATCTTCACCCCTTCGGGGATCGCGATGTCGCGCACGTGCAGCGAACCGCCAACCTGGAGGTTGGTCACATCCGCCTCGACGTGGTTCGGGATGTTGGACGGATCGACCTCGATCTCGAGCTCGCGAAGCGTCTGATCGAGAACTCCACCGGAGAGCCGGACGCCCTCGGGGATTCCGATCAGCACGATCGGGATGCTCACCGTCACCTTCTCACCGGCGACTAGCGCCTGAAAATCCACGTGCAGGATCTGACGCTTGAACGGGTGCCGCTGGATCTCCCGGATCAGCGTCCTGGAAGTCTCCCCGCCGACCTTTACCTCGATCACCGTGCTCTCGGCGACGATGTGCTCGAGCATCTTGTCGAGGTCGCGCGCGTTCAGCGTGAGCGCCTGCGGCTCGCGTCCATGGCCGTAGATCACGGCCGGGATCTGTCCCTGACTGCGAAGTGTGCGTGCGGCGCCTTTGCCCGTGGCGTCGCGGCTGGTAGCGCTCAAAGTAGCTGTTGCCATGCTATTTCATCCTTTGGGGGCGACGGCTTTTTTTCGTCGCCCGTTCGATAATGTCCATAATCACTACAGCGAATTCGATCGCCGTCTCTCTGAGCAGGGTCAGCACCACGGCCTCACTGCTCGAACAGCGAGCTCACTGATTGCTCGCTGTGGATGTAGCGGATCGCCTTCGCCAGAAGCTCTCCCACCGACAGAATGCACAACGTCGAGAACCTCTTCTCCGGCGGGATCCTGACGGTATCGGTGACCGTGACCTCCGTGATCGGAGCGTTCGAAAGCCTCTCCACCGCGGGCCCCGACAGAAGTGCGTGCGTCGCGCACACGTACACGTCGCGCGCGCCCAGATCCTTCAGAGCCTTTGCAGCTTCGGACACCGTGCCCGCGGTGTCGATCATGTCGTCCGCCAGCAGGCAATCCTTTCCTTCCACTTCACCGACGACGTTCACGACCTCCGATACGTTCGCCTTCGGCCGTCTCTTGTCGATGATCGCCAGCGAGCCGTTGAGCCTCCTGGCGAACCCCCTCGCCATCTTCGCGGCTCCGACATCGGGCGCGACGACGACCAGGTCGTGCAGATTCTTCTTCCGGTAGTGCGAAACGAACACCGGCGCCGCGTAGAGGTGGTCCACCGGAACGTCGAAGAACCCCTGTAGCGCGTGCTGGTGAAAATCCAATCCCAGAACCCGGTTGGCGCCGGCCATCACGATCATGTTCGCGAGCAGCTTGGCGCCAATCGCTACTCGAGGCTGGTCCTTGCGGTCCTGCCTCGAGTATCCGTAGTAGGGCATCACGCAGGTGATCCGCGCCGCCGAGGCCCTTCGTGCCGCGTCGATCATGAGCAGGAGCTCCATGATGTTGTCGGCCGGCGCGTTCGTCGGCTGCACGATGAAGACGTCGTTGCCTCTGACGTTCTCGTCGATGCGGACAAAGATCTCGCCGTCTGCGAACCGGGTGACCGTCGACTTGCAAAACGGCACATCCAGCGTCTGCGCTATTTCCGCACAGAGATCCGGGTTGGCCGGACCGCAGAGCAGCTTGAAGCCATGAGCGGGTACGGAAAAACCGTCCATGCAGCCCTACAAGTTAAATGGCCAAAGCCCCTGGATCAATTGCCCCCGGTGGATTCGAACCACCATTCTCGGATCCAAAGACCGATGTCCTGCCATTGGACGAGGGGGCAGCGGGAAGGGAAAGCTAGTCCAGAACGTCCACAGGGACAACGCTGTCGGCGGTGCGGGTCTCGAGAACCCTCGTGTCGCCTCCGAGCGCCATATACATGAGAGACGGCTGCTCGCCGGGTCCCGTTCTAACGTCGTTGATCTGAAACACCGTCGACCCGGATCCGGTCATTCTCGTGAAGACCCCGAAACGGACTCCGTTTTCCAGCCAGCCGGCGACGAAGGGAGTATCGTCGCTCACGACAGCCTCGAAGTCGTTCACTGAGTTGCGTGCTGTTTCTTCCCAGCTGCCGAACATCTTGGCGGTGAACCGTCTCGCTTGCGTTGGGTAGGAGCCGCGAGCTCTGGCCAGTGAAGCGTACGCTTCCGCCGTCGACATCTCGTACCCCGGCAGAAACAGCGAGATATTGCGCGGTGGAAGCGGTGGGAGAGGCATCAGCTTCTCGCCACGTCCCCACGCCAGCGCCATCACGGAATCACTCGCCAGGAATGGAACGTCCGACCCGATCTGGCCGGCGAGATCGAGCAACTGAGGCGGCGAAATCGGGCGCGGCGAAAGCTTGCTCAGGATTCTGAGGACGGCCGCCGCGTCCGAGCTTCCGCCTCCGAGGCCGCCGCCGATTGGAATTCGCTTCCCGATCTCGATCTCGAATCCCCTCGGCCAGCCCGTTTCCTCCGCGTACAGCGCCGCCGCTCGATACGCGAGGTTATCCTCCGCCATCTCGCCGCGCATCGCGTCGCAACGAAGCGACCGTCTTCCATCGGTCACTCGAACCAGGATGTCGTCGCCGAGCTCAAGTCGCAGAAACACCGTCTCGATCGAGTGATAGCCGTCCGGCTCCCTGCCGAGGATTCTGAGCGCGAGATTGACCTTCGCTTGCGCGAGGGTCCGTCCCGCACTTCGGCTCACGCGACTACCCCGGCGGGAGACCGCAGATCGCGAAGCCGTACTCCGAGCCGGGCGAAGTAGTAGGCGCCGATCAGCGTGATGGGGATGAACGAGAGGAGATGAAAACCAATCGCCCACGTTGCCGCGTGCTGCTGACTCACGCCGTAGACGGCGAGTCCCTGCACCGACATGTACTCGAATACGCCGAAGAAACCGGGCAGGGCCGGCACCGCGGTCCCGAGCGCGATGAAGGCCTGGAGGAGGAGCGCCGCCGACATCGGCGCTGTGATTCCAACCGCTCGGAAGGCGAGCCAGAATCCGAGCGCGTTCAGCAGCCAGTGGGCGAGCGTCCAGCCGAACACGGCGACGAATCGTCCCGGACTCCGCAGTACGCTCAGCCCCCGTATGAACGTCTCGAGCATCTCGCGCCCGCGCTCCTCGGCTTGCGGAGAGATGCGGCGGGCGAAAAGCTCGAACAGCTTCAGCAGCCGCGATGGAAAGAAGACCAGACCATAGAGTGAAAAGAGCAGTATTGCCACCAATATCCCCCCTCCCGTCGCGAACGAAGAGAGAGGTCTGCCCGCCAGCATTTCACTGGTGGAGAGCGCCGGATCCAGCAGCGCCGCGGCCGCCAGCAGGAGGAGGACGATAGCATCGAACAGCCTGTCTACCACGAGAGATGCGAGCGCGGTAGGGAAGGGAACCGGCGCCTCTCTGGTGAGCGCGTAAGCGCGAGCTATCTCGCCAGCACGGGCCGGGACGACGTTGTTCACCATCATCCCGATCGCTGTCGCCCGCCAGAGCGGCCCCATGGAAACGCGGGGCGCAACGGGCTCGAGAATGGTCTGCCACCTCCGCGCGCGCAGTCCGAATATCGCGGTGGCGCAGACGATGGAGCCGAGGAAGAGAAGCGGATCCGCGTCGGAGAGTCTCTGCGCTACCTCAGTCGGGGAGATGCCACGAAGCGTCCAGTAGATGAGCACGCCGCTCACCAGAACTCCGAGCGCGGCGCGCCATCCCGGTCTCAACTGCTACTCGGCGGACGCGAGCTCGACCAGATCGACGAGCTCCTCAACGAGCGCGCGCGTGGGTGGCGTTCCGCTCTTCTTCATGGCGCGCCGAATCTCCGCCGCGCGCTCGATAGCGCGCTGCCCGCGATAGAGGAGCTCCTGAATCGGCACCAGCACGCCAGCCGCGGGCTGCGGACCCGAGTGACGCGACTCGAGCGAGCGCATCGTGGCGAGGCTCGAGTTGAGCACGTCGCGGAGCTCCTGTCCGCGAGGAGGCGTGGTTCCGCGCGGAGGTGTCGGCACCCGCTGAACCGTTGGAGAAAGCGCTCCCGGACCGACTCCCCCTTGCTCCCGCAGCTGCTGCTCGTAATGCGTCTTGGGCGTTGGCGCGACGTAGATGATGTGCTGCCCGTTGTCGCTGAAGAAAAGCTCGGAGATGGGAACGATGACCTCGTCCTTTCGCTCTTCACGCGATGGCGCGTACCGCGCGAGCCGCTTGAGCCCCTCCTCGACGCGCGCGTCCTGCTCGGCACCCCAGTGCCTGACCGAGCGGACGAGGAGCTTGAGATCTTCGACGGCGCCGACGAGCGACCTTTGGAGCTCGGGCTCCCACGCCGTGCCACCCTGCACGACGCCCGTAGCAATGCGCTCGACCGTCGTGGCAAGCCGGGACACTCCGGTCGCCTTCGCCATGGTCGCGCTGCCGCGAAGCCCGCGAGCGGCCGCGGCGAATTGTGTGGCATCCGAGGGCTGCATGCCCTGCCGTGTCACTAGCGACTCGAGCCGGGTGAGATACTCACCCGCCTCGAGTGTGAAGAAATCGAGCAGCCGTCCCGGCGTCGTCATGCCAACTTTCTCCGATATGCCACCGGAAAGGTCACCTCTCCGGGAATTGCCGTCAAAGTCTCGCTCCCATTATGACGACCGAGCGGAGCGCATCGCTTCGCGCATCTCCCGGACCGCGGCGTCGAGACCCACGAATATCGCTCTGCTCATGATCGAGTGTCCGATGTTCAGCTCCTCGATCTCCGGAATCGCCGCCACCAGCCCGACGTTTCTCACTGTCAGCCCGTGCCCGGCGTGGACCGCCAGGCCCAGGCCCGCCGCGCGCCGCGCCGCGTCTCTCAGCGCGTCGATCGGCCCGGAAGCACTCGGGTCGTGCGCGTAGCTTCCGGTGTGAAGCTCGATGGCGGGCGCTCCCAGCTTCTTCGCCTGTTCCACCGTGCCCCGGGTGGGATCGATGAACAGGCTGACGCGGATCCCCGCGCTGGACAGGGCATCGATCGCGTTACGAATCCGTCCAGGCTCGCTGCTAATGTCGAGGCCGCCCTCGGTGGTGATCTCCTCGCGGTTCTCCGGAACGAGCGTCACCTGCTGCGGGCGCAGTCTCCGCGCGAGCTCGAGCATCTCCGCGACGCAGGCCATCTCCAGGTTTAGATAGGTGCGTACGGTGCTTCGCAGCCGCTCTACGTCCGCGTCCTGAATGTGACGCCTGTCCTCGCGGAGATGGGCGGTTATTCCGTCCGCGCCGGCCGCCTCGCAGAGCGATGCCGCTTCGACGGGATCCGGCTCAGCTGCGCGCCGAGCCTGACGCAGCGTCGCGACGTGGTCGATATTGATATAGAGCCGTTGTTGCTTTGCTGACATTGTCACCGTCCGTAGGTCGCAGCACTAACTGTTGGTCGCAGCTTCATCCGTGGAGAATTCTATGCTGTCTTTCAGGGTCATTGCCGGTGTGTTCGTTCTTTCCGCCTGCTCGAGCGCCACTCAGAACCCGTCCGGGGGGACGACCGGTGCAGCCGTACCACGGGCAGCCGTGGAGCAGTTCCTGACGGGCGCGAAGGCGCGCGACATCCAGGTGATGTCGGCGGTCTTCGGAACCAAGAACGGTCCCGCCCGCGAAACGATGGAGAGAACGGAGATGGAGAAGCGCCTGGTGATCCTCGCCTGCTTCTTCAATCACGACAGCAACCGGATACTTGGCGAAGTAGCTGGCGTCGGCGGACATCGCGATGTCCGCGTCGAGCTGAAGAAGGGAAATTTGACTCGCCAGCCCACATTCTATGTCATTCAGGGTCCGGGTCAGAGATGGTACGTCGACAACATGGATATCGCTGCCGTGCGTGATTTCTGCGGGAGCCCGGACGCGCCGACGCCGAAGACTCAGTGATCTGAGAGCTCTACCAGCACCCCGCCCGTGGACCGGGGGTGCAGGAAGGCTATTCGCTTCCCCTCCGCGCCGATGCGCGGAACCTCATCGATGAGGGCCACTCCCGCCCTCCGGCAGCGCTCGAGTGCGCCGTCCAGGTCATCGACCGAAAAGCAGATGTGATGGATCCCCGGTCCGCGCTTCTCAATGTAGTGCGCGATCGGCGAGCCGGGATCGTCCGCCTCCAACAGCTCTACCAGGGACTCCCCCGCGCTGAAGCCGACGATCCTCGCGCCGTCGGCGTCGTCGAGCGGGACCTCGCTCAGGCCCAGCACATCCCGGAAAAAGGGAAGGCTCTCGGCGAGGGCCTCGACCGCGATGCCGATGTGGGATACGCGTGTGCCGCGCGGGGGGGGGGTTGGTGGGGTCATTAATTTGCAGTGGTAGGGGAGGCGCTCCCCGCCAGAAAACTAACCGACGAAGCTCCGCGGGGTATCCCGCGGATTGGAGACTTAGAAATGTCCAACGCTCTTGAGGTAACCGACTCCGATTTCGAGACGCAGATCGAGCAGCACAAGGGGCTCGCTGTCGTGGATTTCTGGGCGACCTGGTGTGCTCCCTGCCGCATGATCGCGCCCGTGCTCGACCAGCTCGCGGTCGAGTATCAGGGGAAGGCGAAGGTCGCCAAGGTGGACGTCGATACCAACATCAAGACTTCGACCAAGTTCAACGTGCGCTCCATTCCAGCGATTCTGTTCTTCAAGGATGGCAAGCTCGTGGATCAGGTCATCGGATTCGTGGGGAAGCCCGCCCTGGCGGAGAAGTTCGAGAAGTACGCAGCGTAGAGAAGCGTGGCAACGGGAGTCACGAGAGCGGCGGGCACGCTCTACCTGGTGAGCACTCCCATCGGGAATCTCGGAGACTTCTCCCACCGCGCGGTCGAGGTACTTTCCTCGGCCGCGCTCATCGTTGCGGAGGACACGCGCCACTCCCGCCGGCTGCTCGACCACTACGATATCCTGACTCCGGTCAGCTCCTATCACGAGCACAACGAAGCGAAGGAGACTCCACGGCTCGTCGCCAGGCTACAGGGCGGTGATTCCATAGCTCTGATATCGGATGCCGGAACACCGCTCGTTTCCGATCCGGGGTCGCGACTCGTCGCTGCCGCGCTAGAGGCGCGCGTGCCGGTTGTCCCGATCCCCGGACCGTCGTCGGTGATGGCGGCGCTGGTGGCGTCGGGCATGTCGGTCGAGCGCTTCACGTTCTTCGGGTTTCTCCCACGGAAGGGGAGAGAGCGGGCGGAGATGCTAGCCGACGTCGTCGCCTCGCGACCCACAGCCGTGCTCTTCGAAGCCGCCAATCGAGTAGCATCGACAATGGCCGCGCTCGCTGACGCGGGCGCCGGTGAGCGGGCAGCGGTGGTCGCGCGCGAGCTCACGAAGCGGTTCGAGGAGTTTCGTCGTGGAACCGTCGCCGAGCTGGCGAGCGCCTATGCGGAGAACGACCCGAAGGGAGAGATAGTGCTGGTGATCGCCGGCGCGTCCCCGGAAAAGGTCCCGGAGAGTGAGCTGAGCGACGCCGCACAAAAGCTGCGCGCCAGCGGCAGCTCTCCCCGCGACGTGATCGATCATCTCGTCAAGGAGCTCGGTGCGCCGCGCAATCTCGCCTACAGAATCGCTCACAAAAGTTGACATGAGCGCGAGGAGATTCCGCCCCGGGAAGATCGTCTGCGTAGGACGCAACTACCGCGAGCACGCGAAAGAACTCGGAAACGAAGTTCCACAGTCGCCGCTGATCTTTCTCAAGCCCCCCTCGAGCGTGGTGTGGGAGGGAGAGGCGGTCGAGCTGCCGCCGGAATCTTTGAAAGTGGAATACGAGGGCGAGATCGGCATCGTCATCGGAAGCACGATGACCCGCATCTCCGAGGCGGACGCCGTAGGTGGAATCCGTTCGATCGTCGCGGTGAACGATGTGACGGCGCGCGACCTTCAGAAGAGCGACGGACAATGGACGAGAGCGAAGGGATTCGATACCTTTTGCCCTCTGGGAGAGGAGTCGTCGCGCGTCCCCGATCTGGAGAGCCTCAGCGTCGTCACGCGAGTGAATGGCGTCGAGCGCCAGCGCGGAAAGAGCACCGAGATGGTCTTCTCGATCCCGTCCCTGCTCGCCTACATCTCGCGGATAATGACTCTCGAGCCTGGGGATCTCGTCGCAACTGGAACGCCGTCCGGGGTGGGCCCGCTCGCTCCCGGCGACATCGTCGAAGTCGAGATCCCCGGCGTGAGCCGCGTGAGCAACCCCGTCCGGGGGAGTCGATAGTGCCCGCTTACACAGATCGTCTGCTGAGTCTGCCCGAGTATCCGCTCGCCAAGATCCCGGAACAGAAGCGAGAGCTCATCGCCCGCGGAATGGACGTCATCGACCTTGGCGCTGGTGACGCGGATCTCGCCCCACCTCCGGCGGTCCTCGACCGGATCAGCGAGGCGGTCCGCATCCCCGCGATGAGCCGTTACGGGTTCGCGCTCGGCCTGGTGGAGTACCGGGAAGCGGTCGCGCGGTTCATGAAGCGGAGATTCGGGCAGGAATTCCATCCCATCAAGGAGATCGTTCCTCTCATCGGATCAAAGGAGGGGATCTCGCACCTGGCCCTCGCCTATCTGTCCAAAGGCGACTATTCGATCGTCCCCGAGCCCGGCTACAACTCGTATCTGGGTGGCACCTTCCTCTCCGACGGCATCCCCTACAAGTATGCGCTCCGCCCGGAGAACGATTTCCTCATCGATCTGGACAAGGTACCGGCCGACGTCCTCAAGAAAACGAAAATCCTGTACCTCAACTATCCCAACAACCCGACTTCGGCCATTGCTCCCAGGGAGTATCTCGCGGAGATGGTGAAGCGCTGCAAGGAACTCGACATATTGCTGGTGTATGACAATGCCTACTCGGAGCTCGCGTACGACGGATACGTGCCGCCGAGCATTTTCGAAATCGAGGGCGCGCGCGAGGTCGCGATCGAGTTCCACTCGATGTCGAAGACGTACAACATGACGGGATGGCGCTGCGGCTGGGCCTGCGGAAGGCAGGAGATCGTGGGGGCGCTCGCCAAGGTAAAGTCGTTCATCGACACAGGGACATTCATGGGAATTCAGGCAGCCGCCGCAACCGCGCTCGACACGTGCGCTGATTGGATCCCGCAGAACGTCGCAGCATTCAGGGAGCGCCGTGATGCGGCGGTCGAAGCGTTCTCGGAGGCCGGCTTCCCGTGCGTCAAGCCAAAGGCGACCATGTATCTCTGGCTCCCGCTTCCAGAGAGTATCCCGAGCGCGGTGTTCGGCGAGCGCCTGCTCCAGGACGAAGCCGTTATAGTGCTTCCTGGGTCGCTGTTCGGTCCCGGCGGTGAGGGATTCTTCCGCGTCTCCTTCATCACGTCGCCCGACCGCCTGCGCGAAGCTGCCGTCCGGGCCGGACGCGTGCTCAAGCGTCTGACCGCGCAGAACGGTGACGAGATCCGCGTCGGCCGCCGTCAGGAAGAACTGCGGGGCGCGGCGCGAGCCTGATGATTTTCCGTCACGCCGGGGAAGGCCCAACGAAGCTGAGGAAGCGGCTGTCGCTTGCCTTTCTCGCATCAGTCGGCGTGCACACCGTCGTCGCGATCGCCCTGATGCGGATGCTGATCGTGCACGTGGATTTTTCGAGTCCGCAGAAGAAGCAGGCAAAGCCGGCGGAGCGAATCGGATTCATCACGCTCGGGCTTCCGGGCGCAAAGGCTCCCACAGTGGGCCAGGTCGGCGGGGACGGCCGCCCGGTAAAATCGCGGGAGATCCGCGTGGTCCCTCCGATCGCGATTCCACAGGGTATTCCTGCTCCGACGGCGACGCTGACGAAGCCCGAGGCCGAGGGTGGAACGGGGCCACTCGTCGGGAGCGGCGGACCGGTACGCGGAATTCGTCCCTCCTTCTCGGATCCGAGACTCTGGGGCAAGCCCGACAAGATCGTCTCCGCTCCGAAGACCGTGGCGCAGACGATCGACAGCCTGATCGCCGAGGCGATCGTTCCGTACAACGACTCGGTAGCGAGAGTTGCGGAAAGGCGCGATCCGACCGATTGGACGGTCAACAAGGGCGGGTACAAGTGGGGCATAGACAGGCGCGCGATACGGCTGGGTCCGGTGTCGATTCCGACCGCGCTGCTCGCGATGCTGCCTCTCAATCTCCAGGGTAATCCGATGGGGATTGACCGCGACCGGGCATACGCGGTGATGCACCGCGACATCACGTGGCACGCGCGGCAGGCGATCAATGAAGCCGACTTCACCAAGGCCGTGCGGAGCATCCGGGAGCGCAAGGACCGCGAGCGGGCAGCCGCTCTCCGAGCGACCGCGGCCGCTCCGAAGGATCAATCGGGAGAGCCGCCGAAGGAGTAGGCCCTCGATTGGCTGGAGCTTCTAACGCTCTCCGCTCAGGAGAATTGCGCGAATCCGACGGTGTTGCCGCCCGGCTCCCTCACGTAGATCTCGGTGCTCCCGTAGAATGTCTGATGCCTCGGCTTGACCACTGGCGCGCCGGCGATCGACTTCTCTACCGCATCGAGATTGTCGACTGTGATGAACAGCGACACGGAGTGGCCAACGAGCTCTCTCGCGGCACCGGGAAGCTCCTGCACTACGCTGGCTCTCGTCTGATACATGATCTCGATGCCGCCTCGCTGCACGCTGGCGAAGACCAGCTTTCCCTCGGGGTCCGGCACCTTGTTCGTCACCTCGAACCCGAGGCGGTCCACCCAGAACTCGAGACACGGCTCGACTTTGTCCACGATCAGAACCGGAGTGAGCTGCTTGAGGGCGGGCGCGAGGGATGGGGCGCGCGTGATGGTCGAAGACATGCGCGCTAACGCTACGAGGTAACGGACTCCGCGCCCAGCTTCGCATCGAAGCCAGGACGGAAAACGCCGCAAACGACACCGAGGACGCCGAAATCCATACTGGGAGTAATCTGAATCTCGCGCTCCGCCGGGTTGGCGGGCTCGAGCACGACTGAGCCCCCACGGCGGGTGTAGATCTTCACCGTCGACTCGTCACCGATGCGGGCGGCGATGACGGCCTGCTCGCGGGGCTCCGCGCGCGGGTTCACCATCACGTAGTCGCCATCGCTGATGCAGCGTCCCACCATGCTGTCGCCCTTCACCTTGAGGAAATAGACATCCTCGGACGGCGTGAAGCGGCGATCGATGGTGATGAAGTCCTGGCGATACTCAGGGAGAAGCGCCGGCTCGCCGGCGTGGATCTTTCCGTAAAACGGCACGGGCTGCGCGCGAAGCGCGGCTCCGAAGCCAAGGAGATTCACCCCGCGCGATCGGGCGGGATCTCTCTCGATATATCCTTTCTTTGCGAGGGACTGGAGCAGGTCGGAGACGGTCTTGGTCGACTTGATCTTGAACTGCTTCCCGATGTCTCGAATGCTCGGCTGGTACGTCTTCTCGGCGGTGAAGTCGAGAAGGTAGTGGTATACCGAGCTTTCGAGCTTGGTTAATTGCTCGGCCATCTGATTGTCCTTTGAAATGGCGACCCGGCGTCGGGTATTGCGCCGGCGAATCGCGTCAAGACAATAAATGTGCGTCCGAAAATGTAGCTGGTCAACTGTTTCGTGCGCAGGTGCAGCATACTACCAGCCAAGCGCCGATAAAGCTCCGTCGATCCGTTTGAGCGCAAGCTCCCGGCCCATCTGGATGAGCATTTCGAAGATGCCCGGACTGACCGTTAACCCCGTCAGGGCGACCCTCAACGGCTGAAAAATCCTGCCTGCCGCGATTCCGCGGGCTTCGGCGAGGGCGCGCAGCGACTTCTCGAGCGGCTCAGCTTCCCACACGGGGGCCGCCGCTAGCGTTTCGCGCGTCGCGCGAAGAAGCCCCAAAGCTTCGTCCGGATCCTTCCAGAATTTGGCGACGGCGGCTGGGTCATACTCGATGCGATCGAGAAAGTAGGGGCCAGCCTGCCGGACAATGTCGTCGATGGTCCGCGACCGGACACGCAGCAGATCGAGGAGGCGCAGGTACCACTCGCGGCGCTCCCTGAGTTCCGTCTCCGATGCGAGCCCCGCACCGACGACTGAAGGCGTCACTCTCGGCTCCAGCTGCTCGACGGGAATCATCGAAAGGTGCTGCCCGTTCATCCATTCCAGCTTTTTCGGATCGAAGATCGCCGCCTTCTTCTGAAGACCGTCCACACTGAACAGCTCGACCATCTCCTCGAGCGTCATCACCTCGCGGTCGCCTCCCGGCGACCAGCCGAGGAGCGCGAGAAAGTTGAGCATCGCGCCGGGGAGCATGCCGTGATGCTGGTAGTCTCCTACCGCTGTGGCCCCGTGCCGCTTGCTCAGCTTCTTTCCGTCCATGCCGTGGATCATCGGCAGGTGAGCGAACGTCGGAAGTGGAGCGCCGAGCGCGCGATAGAGCAGAATCTGTTTTGGCGTGTTGGAGATGTGATCGTCGCCACGCATCACGATCGATATCCGCATGTCGATGTCGTCCGACACGACGGCGAGATTGTAGACCGGCGTCGCATCCGAGCGGAGGATGACGAAGTCCTCGATGTCCTTGTTCGGGAACGAGATGCGATCGTGCACGAGGTCCTCCCACTCGGTCGTGCCCTCGGGCACTCGAAAGCGAATGACAAACGGGTCCCCGGCGGCAATTCGCCGGTCGGCTTCGTCTCGCGGGAGCCTGTCGCACCGGCGATCGTACTTGAACGCCTCCTTTCGCGAGCCCGCCTCGCGGCGCCTCTCTTCGAGCTCCGCGGCGGTGCAGAAGCACCGATACGCGGCGCCCGTCTCGAGCAGCTTCCGCGCATCCGCCTGATGCCGCGCGAGATTCGCCCCCTGATAGACGACTTTCTCGTCCCAGAGGAGTCCGAGCCACTCGAGACCTTCGAAGATGGCGCGCGTGCTTTCGTCGGTGCTGCGCGCCTTGTCGGTGTCCTCGATGCGGAGGAGGAGCTCGCCGCCGAACTTTCGCGCGTAGAGCCAGTTGAAGAGCGCGGTACGCGCACCGCCGACATGGAGATATCCTGTCGGAGAAGGGGCGAAGCGCAGGCGCGGCTTGATCGTGTCGGTCATCGGTTCGCGGCGAAGAAAAGCGGGTCCCGCACTGATCGCCTGGGACCCGCCGAGCGGAGAGAGAGGGATTCGAACCCTCGATACGCGTTTCCACGTATGCCGGTTTAGCAAACCGGTGCCTTAAGCCTCTCGGCCATCTCTCCAGGAGTCCTGCAAGGTATTGTGTGACTGGAGCTTCTTCAACACCCGCGCCTGGCAGAAGCACGAACATGAATCGAGACAACATGTGTAGCAGATTCGCAGAAATAATAGTCAGCGCGACACAAATTCCGCACTCTCTGGCACCCGCCGTGCAAAGCAGCAAATGGCAAGATCTCAGACCCTAACCTACAACCCCAGCCACGGAGGACCTGCGATGAGTTATCGGACGTTTCTCGACTCGAGGGGGCGCAGGTGGGAGGTCTGGCTCGTGACGCCGGCGGCTGCGGAGCGGAGAAGGGCGAACCGTCGGGCGGCGGCGGCAAGAAGCGGTGGCGAGTTCGAAGGAACGTCCGAGCGCAGAATTACTCCTGAGCGGCGCCGGAGCCCATTTCGACGAAGTGTAACTGTCGCGAGCGAATACAGCGATGGATGGCTCTGCTTCGAGAGCGAGGGCGAGAAGCGACGACTCGCGCCCGTCCCCGCGGATTGGAGCAAAGCAGGCCCCGACAGGCTCTCGACATGGCTCCAGGCGGCAAAACGCGTTGTAAGATGCGGACCGTGAGGTAGATTCCGTTCCTCCAGTCGGCTCCCCGACCCCGCTTCAGCCTCTGCCTCTCTCTCCGCCGTGTAAATGCGCCAGATACTCCGCGAACGCGACGCCATGATTTGCCGCTCATGCCAGAACGAGGAGCGCGCCTCGGAGGGATATCCGTGCATCAGCTGCGGGACCTTCATCTGCATCATCTGCACTTTCCGTGGCGTGATCTACTGCCGGAAGTGCGAGGATGAGAGTGTCGACTCTCCGGCGAAGCGAAGCGCCTGATCGATTCGCGGGTATTTTCCTCCACCGAGCAGAATCCAGAATGCAGCGAATCTCGAGACTTGTCCTCGCCGCACTCCTAATCGGCCTTCCGGCTTTCGCCGGCGGGCAGCAGCGTCAGTGAAGCGCTAGCTCTCGTTCTTGTAGAACTCGACGATCGCCCATTTCGTGATTTCATCCATGAGAGCGTCCGCTGCCCAGCTCGACCCGGCCTGACCAAGAGGGGGATGCGTCCGAGCGGTGTGTCTCACGTACGCCTTGAGCGTGATGAGAACCTCTGCCGGGCCCATTCCTCCGCCCCTCAAGTCGCATACGCATTTCTCTACGCACCCGCGCAGCTCGAGCATTGAATTGACGCTCGTCCGAACCGCCCTGTCCAGCGCTTCCTCGAAGTTGTGCGAGGTCTTCGCTCGCAGGGGAAACGGGGCTGTACGCTGTGCTGGCTCAAATTCCTGCATCCTGAACTCACCAGAAGCCGGTGATGCGTCGCCAGTAGCGCGGTAGATGTCCCAACTGAAGGAGACAAGTCGGTTCCGGGCTGGTGTTTTCGAAATCCGGAATCCTGCTCGTTACCAGTGCAAGCCGTCGGCCGTAAAACGCCGAATTGGACGAGGGATGGTCCGATCAGAGCAACAAAGACGACAATGGAGGGCTGATCGCCCCGTTCAATCAGCCCTGATCGGCGCTTCGGGTGAGGGATCGGTGGTTGTCATCGCGGTCGAGCTCGATCCTCCGCGAACCGAGGTGACGACGCCGCTCACCATGTCGTCGACTCTGCTGTGGAATGCATGCGCGACTCCGCCAATGATCGCCGCGATGACGCCATCGCGGACGAGTCCCAGCTTGCTTCCCGAATCCCCCGTGGCCGCCGCCGCTGCTCGCGCTGCTCTCACGTCTGCCTTCGAGCTGCTGAGCGCCACTCCCGCACCGAAGGCAATCGCCAGCGCAGCCCACGGGTGCTGCCTCACTCTCTGCGATACATCGACCTTTCGCTCCAGCTCGGCGATAGCGCCGGACATGCGCGCGCGAGTCTGCTCTATGTCAGCGCGAACTTCAGTGGTCGTCTCAGCCATTCCTGTGTCTCCCTAACGTCGCGAGCGTCTCTTCCGGCTTGATGTTTCGAGGCGAGAGGAGAGCAGACCCGCGCTTCAGCAGATACGCGGTGGCGCCGCCCAGAAACACCGTTAGCACGAACGCCGCGATCCAGTAGCGCCCGTGAAAAAGCTGATCGCCGAGGACCAGCACGATCCCGAAGACCAGCATCTGTACGGTGAGAAGGCCTAGCATTCCGGCTCCGACCGCTAAGCCTGTCCCCTTCCCGACGTCGCGGGCTATCTGCGCGAACTCGATGCGGGCCAGGCGAACTTCCTGGCGCGCGAGATGCGCGCCATCCTCCGCCACTTCGCGGAGGAGCACTCCCACTCCGCGATTGGCCTGCGACGCGGTTGCCATCTTCTCTCCTAACGCCGCAGCACTTTGCCGATCAGAAAACCCGCGCCCAGCGCGACAAGAAGTGCGCGCGCGGGATGTTCTTTCACCTGCTTCTCGACTCCTTCCTTCAGCCTATCGAGATCCGCGTCGCGCAGCCAGTCCGCGCTCGATTGCATTCCGCTGG
Source organism: uncultured Gemmatimonadaceae bacterium (assembly GCA_964391175.1). Taxonomy (GTDB): domain Bacteria; phylum Gemmatimonadota; class Gemmatimonadetes; order Gemmatimonadales; family Gemmatimonadaceae; genus UBA4720. Next base: position 18,135 of record CAYMKQ010000014.1, read on the forward strand.
CGAGTGTGTCGGTGACCGCGGCGATGCCGGGATCGTTGACCAGCGCCGTGACGGACGATCCGCTCGCCGCCTCCGGCGGCACTGAGCGGCGCTGACGGAGAGCCTCCGCGCCCGCCTGGAGTCCGTCGGCGAGCAGAGCTGGAATGCCGGCCGCCTTACCCTTCACGGTCGAAGCAATGTTTCGAAGTCGTCCCGTTTCGCCGCTCTCGAAGTCGGAGCTCAGCTCGCTTCCAAAGCTTGTCTGTTCGGCCCCGGTGGTGGGGTGCGTGCCCTCGCGCGTATCTCCTTCCATGGGTACAGCCCTCGACAGAGTTGAGCCGCACGCTGCGGCGGTTGAGAATACATATGCATGAGGCGCGCCGGGGATGTGTCAACGGCCTCCGCGCGCCGACGCTCCGGCGAGCTGGCGGAGCGTGTGCAGATCTGAAACCCTCCGCCTCAGGGCGCGCTGGCTTTGCTCGATCGCGACCAGCTCGAAGCGAACGCCTTCGCCGGGCGAGCGCTGCGCGAGGATGGGAAGATCCGCTTCCGACACGATGGCCATCTTGGGATAGCCTCCGACCGTCGGAGCATCGGCCATGAGCGTGATCGGCTTGCCGTCGCCGGGGACCTGAATCGCTCCCTGGCAGCCCGCTTCGGAGGGCAACGTCGGGGCTGATTTCGTGAGCGCCGGTCCGTCGAGACGATATCCGGTGCGATCGGACGCGGACGCAATCAGGAACTCGGTCTCCACCAGAGTGCCCCACGGAGCGTCGCCGAAGAGATCAGCCTGCGGGCCTCGGGTGATACGCACGCCGCCTCTCCTGTAATCGGGAATCAGCTCGGCCGGAAAGTGAAAGCCTGCCCCTGGAGCAGCGGCGTTCCGGGGTCCCAGGCGAATCGAGTCACCGCTTCGAACGAGACGCCCTTCGTACCCGCCGAACCGTCCGGGGAGATAGGTCGATCGGCTGTGCAGAACGACCGGCACATCGATGCCACCTGCGAATCCGAGGTAGAGAAATCGACCCGAGGCGATGCCTTCGACAGCGAGCTCGTCGCCGGCGCGCGCCCTCGTTGTCGTCAAAGGCGGAACGGCGCTTCCTGACAACGTGGCGACGGCCGTCGCGCCGCCAAGGGCGAAGACACATTCTGTGTCGAATCTCAGCGTGCCGCCTCCCAGTGCCCACTCGAGCACCGCCGCGCTCAGCGCATTTCCGACGAGGGCATTCGTAGCGCCCAGCGCAAAGGAATCCATCGCTCCACCACGAGGAACGCCCGCGGAACGCGACCTCGTTCTTCCCGAGTCCTGAACCGTGAGGTAGGGCGGTGCGCGCGTGATGGTAATCACTGTCTGCGCTCGAACCGCACCCTGTCGCCGGCGCGAAGGAGAGCCGGTTCGGCCCGCGAAGCATCGAACAACACCGCCTCGGTGTGGCCGATGATGTGCCAGCCTCCAGGCGTGTCGAGCGGGTAGACCGCGGTCTGCAACCCCGCGATCGCGACACTCCCCGCCGCGACGCGGGGTCGCGGCTGCGCGCGCCGCGCCAGCTCGAGCGATGGATCCAGCTCGCTCAGGTAGGCGAATCCGGGCACGAAGCCCAGAATGTCGACGGTGTAGATCCTCCCGCTATGTCGCGCGACGACCTCGTCCACTGACAGCCCCGTGGTTGCCGCGACCTCGGCGAGATCGCTGCCGTCGTAGCGAGTGAGAATCGTGTGCTCACGGACCGCCTTCGCCTCGGCCGTCCATCCATCTTCCCGCTGACAGATGTCGAGCAGCTGTTCGGCGAGCTTCGCGTAGGACACGAGAAGCGAATCATAGAAAACGGTGATCGACAGATACGTGGGGACGATGTCCTCAACGTGTGGCAGACTCGCGGCGGCGAGATGCTTCGCGGTCGCATGTATCCGTGCGAGCAGCGCGGGATCCCGCTCGGCGCCGAACCGGATCGTTACCGCCGAATCCCCGAGCGGCTGCGCGGCGGGGGTGGGGGTGGGGGTGGAAGAGCTCAAGATGCGAAGGCGGCGATTCTCACTCCCGCCGACTCGAGACGCGTTCTCAGCTCTTGGAGCATCGCCCTCGCATCCGGGTTGTCCCCGTGCACGCACAGCGACTGGGCGTGGACGTGCAGCTCTGTCCCATCGACGGCCGAAAGTGTTCGCTGGCTCACCAGCTTGATTGCCCTCTCTACCGCCTCACCAACATCACTGATGATCGCGCCCGGCTCTTCTCGCGGAACCAGTGTGCCATCAGCTCTGTAGCCGCGATCCACGAACGCTTCGCTCGCGAAGCCGATACCGGCCCGTGCGGCCGCACGCATCATCTCACTCCCGGCGAGCCCCAGCAAGACAAGACTCTGATGCACATCGCGAATTGCGTCCGCGACTGCGGCGGCCGAGCGAGGCTCGCGCGCGGCACGATTGTAGAGCGCGCCGTGTGGCTTCACGTAGGCCAGCCGCGCGCCTTCCGCCGCGCACACATCTCCAAGCGTGCTCACCTGTGATGCGACGTGCCGCCTGATCTCTCGCGGATCCAGTCCGAGCTCGCGTCGGCCGAACCCGGGGATGTCGGGATAGGATGGGTGAGCTCCGATCGCGACGCCGTGCTTCTTCGCGGCTCTCACCGTCTCACGCATCGAGGTGGCGTCACCCGCATGATACCCGCACGCTATGTTCGCCGAAGACACGAGCTCGAGCAACGCTTCGTCTTCGGCGAGACGGGATCCGCCGGCTCCTTCGCCGAGGTCGGCGTTCAGGTCAATGGTTACCCGCACTGCAGGGAAGGAGGGAGAAGAAGCCTATCTCTTCTTCTTTTTCTTGTCGCCTTCGATGGGCTTCGCCTCGACGACCTCCCAATCCTCTTCTTCGTGCTCGAAGCCACCCCGTCCGAGCTTGGGCAGAAGCTTCTCTCGCACGACGACGGGCCTCAGCCAGTAGGTATAGCCGTCATCCGCGTCGATCGGAAGCCACGCGAATTTGGTGCGGACGCGCTCGTCTCCGATCTTTCCACGGGGGTCACGCCGACTCTTCCACTTCACGTCTGCTCCTCCGTATTCCTAGACGCGGTCATCGAGCCCGCGCACACCAGACTCGCTGGCGCAGTACGCGCAGCAGTAGAAGGTGCCGCTGCTCTCGACTCCGTGTCCGATGATCCTGCACCCGCAATGGGCGCATTTGGGCGCGAGCGCGTGGATCGCGCACTCGAACGAGTCGAAGGTGCTGGTCTTTCCCTTCATCGTGACGGTGAACGACTTGTCGTAGTCGTTCCCGCAGACGTCGCATTTCGCCACTTGCTCTCCTCTCCTCGCTTCGGGTGGGGGGTAGGGTTGGAGCTACCGCCGGGGCACTCTACGGCGAATCTAGTGCCGCCGCGCTACGGGTCTCATCGAAAGACTTTCCGCATCTTGGTGTCCGGGTCTTTTGCGAAGCGGAAGGTGAACCAGGCGAGGTCGGTCACGAGCTCGTCGTAGGTCTGCGGGTCCATCTTGTCCGCGACGACGTTGAGGCGCCCGGTTATCTGGGACTTGAGGTGCTCGATCCAATCCTTCGTGAAGTCAGCCATTTTTCGGCGAGGCCTCGCGGTTGCGGGTGTGGGTAATGTCTCCGATTCTTGTCCAATTGCCGGGCTGGAGCGGAGGGTGAGGGACTCGAACCCCCAAGCCCTTGCGGGCGCCAGTTTTCAAGACTGGTGCAATAGCCATTCTGCCAACCCTCCATTCTCAAGATACGAGCGGCAAACTGGGCGGGCAACGCGTTATTCCGGCCCGGTCGCCACCACCTCGAGCTGCGTCGCCCGCGCAATCTTCTGCACCTGCGCGAGAACGCGCTCCGCTTCCGCCGATTTGCCCGCCTGCTCCAACGACACGCTGAGCAGCGTTCCAATCCGGAGGTACACGAGCGGGATCGTGACCGAGGGCCGGTCTACCCAATACTCGCGCCTGGCCAGCGAGGTCGGAGCCTTGAACACAGTCTGCCACAGCGCACGCGTCGTCGCGACGTCGAACCATCCTTCGTCTTCCACCCGTACGATTCCACTCTGCTCTGCGGGGATGCTAGGATAGAGCTTGCGTACGAGACCGGTGGTCACGATGTAGGGTCCGAAACCGAGCTCGTCCGCGTATCCGCCTGTCGTCCGGCTGAAGTTGAAGGGACGCTCGGGAAACGCGTCTCTGATCATGTACAGCACGAAAAGATCGGCGCGTTCAAGGCCGGAGAATTCTCCGTAAGAGCGCGGCTGTATGAGGGCAACGAGATCGGTTCCATCCTTCCTGAATGTCTGCGGGGCAGTCAGCTCCAGGACGGCCGGCACCGCATCCGCCTCGGCCATGGTGAGCCTGAGCGGCGGGCCGGGCTTCTTCCAGACCTTGCCGCGATAGATCGCCGGCCCGCGCAGAGAGTCGTACTCGTAGATGGGACGCCGTAGCAGCTGGCGCGTGTACCAATCCGTATTGAGCAGCGACAGGCACGCTACGACGACGTCCCGTCTGATTCCTTCCACTTCCTGCGCGTACCAGAGTGGAAATGTGTCGTTGTCGCCAGCCGTGACGAGAATTCCGTACGGCTCGACGGAATTGAGAAGATCCGCCGCGAAATCCACGGTGTCGGTCTCGCCCGCGCGCGACGCCGACTTCCAGTTTCCGAACAGCGGCACGAGGGCGATCGCGAGCACGGGGGCTGCGACGAGCCAGCTGCGCCGTCGGGGGAGATCCAGTGTCTCGCGTCCAACCTTCACCTTCTCCGAACCTATGAGCGCCGCGAATGACTCCCACACGAACACCAGCCCGAGCGCCGCCCACACGCTCCAGGCGGAGAAGCTCCACAGATAGAAGTAGTCCCGGTCGCGAACCTCGCGGATCACGGTGTCGCCGAGATCGGGCGATTGCGACGCTCCGTACTTGAAGTTCATGTAGTAGATGAGCGCGAGCGTCACCATGAACATGAGCGGACCAAAATAGGCGAACGACTTTCGGTCGCGTCGCCAGTGCACGTATCCGCCCAGTCCGCCGAGCAGGAGAAAGAGCGTCGCGAGCATGTTCTGAGGCGCCGGGTGAGTACCGGCCGGATCCCTCAGCCATTGCCACTTGAAGTACAGCCACCACATCCCGACCTGCGCGACGAATGGGGCCTGGCGCTCTGTCAGCGCGGGCTTGCCGTACTGCTCGCGGTTGAAGTTGTACATGAAGCGATCGTACGTCGTCTTGCTGAACGTGCAGCCCAGGCCGATCGATGCCGCGCACCCAGTGGGCTCGCCTTCGTTGATCGCGGGGAAGTGCGCCGCGCGCAGCGGCTGCGTGAGAAAGGGCGTCATGCCGAGGACGAGAGCGGCAGCGGCGGCGAGTAGCAATCTCCAGCGGAGGAGCGTGGCGGGCCGCCTGATCGCCACTGCCGCCGCGACCGCGGGCAGCGCCAGGAACCCCGCCATGTGATTCGCGAAGCCGAGCCCGCTCAGGTACGCGATCAGGATCAGGAGCTTGTCCGCCCGAGGTCCGTCCGGGTCGTCGCACCAGCGGACGATGAGCCACGAGACGAGCGCCAGGCCCACCATCGAGAGGGTGTAGACTTTCTCATTCACCACCGATTGCGACCAGACGGTGAACGCGGTGGCGCCGATCAGCCCCGCCAGCGCACCGCCGACGATTCTCTGCCACCTCTCGGCCAGCCATCCTACCAGCACGCGCTCGGTGATCAGGAACCACATCCCCGCCGACACCGCGCTGCAAAGCGCGGCGAGAATGTTGATTCGCATCGCCACGTTCGGCGCTATCGGCAGTACCGCGAAGGTGCGCCCGAGCAGAATGAAGAACGGGTTGCCCGGCGGATGTGGCAGGCCGAACACGTAAGCGGCGGCGATGTACTCGCTCGTGTCCCACATCGCGGTCGAGGGCGCGAGCGTGACGAGATAGAGCAGAAAGACGATCGCCGACGTGATGGCCGCCGCCCTGTACGATGGCCGGTAGTCCAGCTCTTCGCGCCGCAACGGAATAGCGGTCATCGCCTAATGGCGGAACTGCCGCTTGCCCGTGAAGACCATCGCGATGTTGAACTCGTCCGCGGCCTGCACGACCTCCTCGTCCCGCACGGATCCACCCGGCTGGACGATGGCGCACACGCCGGCCTCGGCCGCCTGCTCGACCCCGTCGCGGAATGGAAAGAACGCGTCGGACCCCATCACCGATCCGCGGGTGTCGTGTCCAGCGAGGCGAGCCTTGTGTACCGAGAGAAACGCGGCGTCCACGCGTGACATCTGACCCGCCCCGATACCTATAGTGGCGCCGTCACGCGCCAATACGATCGCGTTCGACTTGACGCTTCCCACCGCCCGCCATGCGAAGCGGAGATCCGCGAGCTCGACCTCTGTCGGCTGGCGCTTCGTCATGACCCGCCACTCTTCGCCGCTGGCGTTCCGCGCCGCGCGCTCCTGGGCCAGAAACCCACCTCGAACGCGCTTGTAATCGAGCGCGTGCTCACGCCACTCGGCCTGACCTTCGAGCACGCGCAAATTCTTCTTGCGGCCCAGAATCTCCAGCGCGCCGTCGCTGAACTTCGGAGCGACGACGCACTCCACGAACAGGCTGGAAACGGCCTCGGCTGTCTCGTCATCCACCGGAAGCGTGAACGAGATGACAGAGCCGAAGGCGGAGGCGGGATCGCAGGCGAGGGCTTTCCGGTACGCCTCGAGAGCGGTTGGTCCGGTCGCGAGTCCGCACGGCGTCGTGTGCTTCACGATGGCGCAGCACGTCTCGCCCAGAAACGGGTCGGTGGCGAAGAGCGCACCCTCGAGATCGAGAAGATTGTTGAACGACAGCTCCTTTCCGCCCTTCTGCCGGAGCGCGGCGATGCCGTCTCTCTGTCGCTCGACATAGAACGCCGCCCTCTGTCCCGGGTTTTCTCCGTACCGAAGTGTCGTCTCGCGCTCGAGGGTGACCGCGATGCGATCCGGAAAGGTCTCCGACCGCGCGCAGCCGAACCAGTAAGCGATTGCCGCATCATACGCCGCTGTGCGCGCGAACACCTTTTCCGCGAGCAGGCGGCGCAGATCGAGATCGTCATCCTTTGCTTCCAGTGACGCGAGCACCCGGCCGTAGTCCTCCGGGTCGACGACTACCGTGACCGCTGCGAAGTTCTTGGCGGCGGAGCGAAGCATGGAAGGGCCACCGATGTCGATCTGCTCTATGATCTCCTCGCCCTTCGCGCCCGCGCGTGCCGCGGTGTCCTCGAACGGATAAAGATTGACTGCCACGAGATCGATGGCCGCGATCCCTTGCTCCGCCAATGCCCGCATGTGCTCGGGAAGATCGCGCCGCGCGAGCAGGCCGGCGTGGACGGCGGGGTGGAGCGTCTTCACGCGACCGTCGAGCATCTCGGGAAAGTGTGTCACCTCGCTTACATCGCGAACGCTCAGCCCAGCCGTGCGGAGCGCCTTCGCCGTCCCGCCGGTAGACACGAGATCCCAGCCGAGGCTGGTCAAGCCGCGCGCGAAGTCGATGAGGCCGGTCTTGTCGGAAACGGAGAGAAGTGCGGTGGGCATTTCAGGCGGAACGACTGGATTCCAGTTGGTGGAGAGCGGCGACCATCTCTACTACTCGCGGATATACGATGTGCTCGACCTGCAGCACACGAGCGGCCAGAGAATCCGGCGTGTCGCCGGCCTTCACGGGTACTCGCCACTGCGCCACGATCGGACCGCGGTCGTACTCGTCGTCGACGAGATGTACGGTTACGCCGGTCTCTCCCGCCTTGGCGGCGAGCACGGCTTCGTGAACGCGCGCGCCGTACATCCCTTCTCCGCCGAATGCCGGAAGCAGGGCAGGGTGGACGTTGATGATCCGCCCCGCGAACGCGCGAATCACGCTGGAGGGGATGCGCTTGATGTAGCCCGCCAGCACGACGAGATCGATGCGGAATTTGCGGAGCAGCTGGAGCAGCTCGGTGCCGTCGTCACTCGAGCTGAAGTGCGCAATGTCGATCGAAGCCGTAACCGCTCGGATAAGCGCCGGCGCGTCGGCGCGATCGGAGGCTACGAGCGCGACCTTCGCGACGCGCTCCCTGCCGAGGTCGTCAAAATGATCGATGATTGCCTGGAGATTTGAGCCGCGCCCCGAGGCGAGCACGGCGAGTCGTGAGGGCATGCGGCGATTCTACTCCGTGCCGTCCCGCTCAGTAAGACCGAAGAGAGTCCTGACCGCGGCTTCCAGCGAGGGTGCCGTCTCGATCCCGTCTGCCTGCGCGCGTCGTCGGTCATCGTCCGTTGTCATGGGCGACGCGATCATGATCCCCCTGCCGCCCAGCTTCTTCGAGGCCGAGACGTCCCTCCATCTGTCGCCAACATAGGCGACGTTGTCCGGGTCGAGCCCGAAGTCCCGGATCGCATCCTCGAACAGCTTCGTGCCTGGTTTCCTGCAGTCACACGGACCGGTCACGCTTGGATGGTGCGGGCAGAAATAGCTCGCGTCGATGTGCGCGCCTTCCGCGGCGAGGAGCGATTCATAGTACGCGCGCACCGCTTCGTAGTCCTCCACGCGGGAGAGTCCACGCGCGATTCCCGATTGGTTGGTAATCACGATTGCCGGAACGCCCGCGGTATTGATTCGCCGAACTGCTCTCGCCGCGCCGGAAAGAAGCCGAACCTGGTCGGGCGACTTGATGTAGTGGGCATCCTCGATGATCGTGCCGTCTCGATCGAGAAAAACGGCGTCGGGACTCTCTCTCACAAGAGAGCTTGAACGACGGCGGCTGTGAGCGCCGCATCCTCGCGCGGCAGCACGCTTCTCAGATCGAGCAGGAGGCGCCCGTCGGAGATCCTCCCGATCACGGGTGGCTCGCCGAGGCGGAGCTTCTCCTCGATTGCCGCTGCGGCCTGCCCGCTCCCGAGCGCGACCGCGTTGGAGGGAATCTCTACGGTCGGGAACGCTCCACCACCGACGCTCGCGCTGCTATCGACGACGTCGGCACTTATTCCGCTGCTGCGGATGACGGCGGCCATGGATTCCGCGCGCGCCCTGACGGTTTCCGTGGAAGCCGTGAGCATCACCAGAACGGGGATCTCGGCACGGGCGCGCTCCGGCTCGAGGTACAGCCTGAGCGTCGCCTCGAGCGCCGAGAGCGTGAGCTTGTCGACGCGCATCGCTCTCGCGAGCGGATTCTTCCGCAGTTTCGACACTATTGCCGTCGAGCCAAGAATGAGTCCCGCCTGCGGACCGCCGAGCAGCTTGTCGCCGCTCATGAGCACGAGCGTAGCGCCCGCCGCCAGCGCGGACGCGGCGGTAGGCTCACCCGACAAGCCGAACTGATCAAGAGGCAGCAACAGCCCGCTTCCCAGGTCGTGTAACACAGGAAGCCCGTGCTCGGAGGCGATGAACGCGAGGCGATCTACGCTCACTTCACTGGTGAATCCTTCGATGGTGAAATTGCTGCGGTGGATCTTGACGATCGCGCCCGTCTTCGGCGTGATAGCGCGCCGGTAGTCGTCGTCGTGGGTGCGGTTGGTCGTTCCCACTTCCACCAGGCGCGCGCCCGCGCTCGCCATGATGTCGGGAATACGGAAGCTCCCACCTATCTCGACCAGCTCGCCCCGTGAGACGATGACTTCCTTCCTCTTCGCGAGAGTGCCAAGAGTGAGCACGAGCGCAGCCGCGCAGTTGTTGACCACCAGCGCGTCCTCGGCTCCCGTGATCTGGCGAAGGAGTCCGACGCAATGCGAATAACGCGATCCCCTTCGTCCGGTCTCGATCTCGTACTCGAGATTCGAGTACCCTTCCGCCACTTGCCGCATCGCTTCGATCGCTGCATTCGCCAGCGGAGCACGGCCGAGGTTGGTGTGGAGGACAACGCCCGTGGCGTTGAACACTCTGCGCAGGGAAGGGAGACGGCTATTGCGCAGGGCGACACCGATGCGCTCGATCCATTCCTCCGGTGTTCTGGGACTCACCCCTGTGTCACGGGCCTCGCTAACCGCGAGGCGCACGGCGTCCACAACCAGTTGACGTGGATGCGCGGCAACGAGCGATTTCACCCCCGCGCTCTCGAGAAGCTGGCTGACGCTCGGCAGCTCGCGCCTCGGATCGCTCATCGTGTTACCGGGGGAGCCGCCTGCGTCGCCGGCCGCGCCTGCCCCGGGGGGGGCGCTGCCGGTGGTGGCGGCGTCGGTGCAGTGTACGCCCGATCGCTGTCTCCGGTGTGTCCAAGCAATCCGCGCAAGCCGATCGCCCGCACGCGATAGGTGGTCTTCGGCGTGAGGGGACGTTGGAGTCGGATGGTGACCGCTCCGATCGGAACTGGTCGCGACATGACGGGCCTCACCCTCGGCGCGGTATCCCTTGCCGGGGGGAGTGGAGAGCGCGCCGGGGAGGGAGCTGGCGGAGCGAGGCGGCGCTGCGGCGCTGTATCCCGGGCTGTCGCTCCGACGCTCACGATCGGCACCGGAGCGGAATCCGGTCCGATCACGGCGAAGTTCGCGGTGGAGAGCGTCTGTCGTGGGTCGACCGGTCTGTCGAAGGTCACGCGAAGCGAGAGTGAGTCCTCGGGGGCGATATCCCGGATGCGCGGCGGAATGGAGTCGTGAGTGAAAACGAGAAGCTCGGCCCGAACACTGTCACCGAGTGCGACCGAGATGCTGTCCCACGACTCACCCGGGTCGATGCCTCTGTTCTTGTTCCGGTCTACGAATGCCCGCAACGTATAGCGTCCCAGCGGCATGTGCTCGAGCGCAAAAAAACCGATCGAGTCCGCAATCGTGATGTAGGCGCGATTGCTGTCCGGTTGCACGAAGGACTCGACAAAAGCTCCGGCGGCAGTCGCGCCGGTGACCCAGTCGAAGACCAGGCCGGTGATCCGAGTGCGGGGAATCGTCGGACCCGTGGAAAAAAATGTCGACACCCCCGTGTTCCGGACATTGCCGCGAATGTCCGAGAGTCCCGCGAGCATCGTCACCGTATAGGCGGTGTTCGGAAGCCAGCCGCGTCGCGGCCTCACCGCTATCTCATCACGATTCCAGGACACGGAGGGTGTCCCGTCCTTCGGGGAGATGATGAAGAGATCGGCGAGGGTCGGGTACGACGGCGGACGCTCGCTCACTACTTCGTCGAAGCGGATGATGACTTCCTTTGGCTTGATGCCGGTTCGGCCTGAGTCGGGGGCGATGCCGACGATCTGCGGTGCGGCGACGTCGGGTGGTCCGCCGGGCGGCATCCCGGGGGAAGCGCACGCGGCTCCCACCAGCGCGACGGCGATCAGCCGCCGCAAAGCGCTTTCACCTTGTCCGCGAGCTGCTCGCGCCGCTTGATCCACTCCTCTTCCTTCTTTCGCTCCGACTCGACGACCGTCGCCGGCGCTCGGCTGATGAAGCCTTCGCTCCGCAGGCGCTTCGACAGCGATCGAAGCTGTGTCTCGAGCTGCTCGAGCTCTCCACGGAGCTTGCCGCATTCCTTCGATAGATCGACCAGGCCGCCAAGCGGAACGACGACCTCGCTTCCGTCAGAAAGAATGAGATGCGCGGCCCCCGCACCCGATGAAGCGGTGCCAACCTTTACGCTCGCGCGCGCAAGTCTCCCGACGAGAGTCGCGTGCTCGCTGAACAACGAACCATGGTCGCGCGACACGATGACCGCATCAATAGACTTTCCTGGCGCGATGCCGTAGTCAGACCGGATTTGCCGAAGGGCGGTGACTGCTTCGCGCACGTAGTCAAATCGCGCCACATCTCCCGACTCCCCCCGCCTTCCGGCAGAAGTCACGCTACCCGAGCCCGAGATGCGCGAGGTACCGAATGCGTGCTTCTGTGGCCACGGTGCGATCGCCAGAAACTCACATCGGTCCACCGAAACCGGGGCGGGAAGGCGCTGCCAGAGAGTCTCGGTGATGAAAGGCATGATGGGGTGGAGCAGCCGGAGCGCGGCGTCGAATGCATGCGTGAGAACCGCGCGCGCGACTTCACTGTCCGGCCCCGCTGAGCCAATCCGTCCTTTCGTCGTCTCGAGATACCAGTCCGCGACATCCTGCCAGACGAAACGCCTTGCCGCTTCGGCGTATTCGCTGAGGCGGAGACCGGAATACCTCTCTTCGGGACGCCACTTGCTGCCCGTGGGCCGCGCGGGGCCGAGTGCCGCGTCACATTCCACGATCGTCGCATTCAGTCGTCCGAGAATCCACCGGTCCGGGAGCGTCAGCTCGGCGTCTCTGAGCTCGTCGACGCTCCGAACCGGAGATGATCCGACGTTGGCGAGCAGAAATCGCCCGATGTTCCAGAGCTTCGTCGCGAAGTTGCGCCCAGGCGCGAACGATCTCTCGAGGTCGCGGTGATCCAGCACCAGGTCGGCGCCCATCCCCATCCCGGCGATTACCGTGTAGCGGAGCGCGTCGGCGCCGTAGGTCGCGACGACATCCAGCGGATCGATTCCGTTCCCCAGCGACTTGGACATCTTGACGTGGTCCGTGTCTCGCACGGTGCCGTGCAGGTACACCGTATGGAATGGGGCCGCATCCATGAATGCGTAGCCGGCCATGATCATGCGCGACACCCAGAAGAAGAGAATCTCGGGCGCTGTGATGAGGTCGTCCGTCGGATAGAACGCGGCGAGCGCGGGCGAGCTCTTGTCGGGCCATCCGAGGGTCGAGATCGGGAACAGCCACGACGAGAACCACGTGTCGAGTACATCCTCGTCCTGGCGCACCGGCCCGGCGCAGGAGTCGCATTCCGAGACGTCGGTGCGGCTGACGACCTGTCTGTTGCACTTGTCGCAGTACCAGACCGGGATGCGGTGCCCCCACCAGAGCTGGCGCGAGATGTTCCAGTCGCGGATGTTCTCGAGCCAGTTGATGTAGACCGCCTCCCATCTCTCCGGCAGGATGCGGATCGTCCCGTCGCGTACGCCTTCGAGCGCCGGCCTGGCAAGAGGCTGCATGCGGACGAACCACTGGTCGGAGAGACGCGGCTCGACGACCGTGTCGCAGCGGTAGCAATGGCGGACTGCGTGCTGGTGCGGCTCCACGCGGAGGAGCTGTCCCGATTTCTCGAGCTGCTCGACGATCGTCTTGCGCGCGTCGAATCTGTCCGCGCCCACGAGATCGGCGGGGACGCGGGAGTCGGCATCCACTCCGTTGACCATCCTGCCCTCGGGCGACATCACTACCGGCATCGGTAGCTTGTGACGCATGCCGACTTCGAAGTCGTTCGGATCGTGCGCGGGGGTGACCTTCACCACGCCAGTACCGAAGGTGGGGTCCACGTACTCGTCGGCGATGATGGGGATGGCGACGTTCGCTATCGGGAGGAGCACTGACTTTCCAACGAGCTTCTTGTACCGCGCGTCGTCGGGATGCACCGCGAGAGCGACGTCGCCGAGCATCGTCTCGGGACGCGTGGTGGCGACGGTGAGACTCTTTTTGGCGCGAGCGTCCGCCAGTGGGTAGGCGATGTGGTAAAGGTGGCCGGCTTCATCTTCATGCTGCGCCTCTTCGTCGCTGAGCGATGTGAGGCAGCGCGGGCACCAGTGGATCACCCGGTGGCCGCGGTAGATGAGTCCGCGCTCATGTAGCTGGACGAATGCCTCGCGCACGGCGCGGGATAGCTCGGGGGAGAGCGTGTACGCGGTCCGGTTCCAGTCGCACGAAGCCCCGATCGCGCGAAGCTGCTGCAGAATCTCACCCCCCGTCTGGTCGACGAACGCGGTCGTGCGCTCGACGAATGCGGCTCTCCCGAGATCGCCGCGCGATTTCCCTTCCTGTGCCAGCTGCCTCTCGATGATGTTCTGGGTGGCGATGCCCGCGTGGTCGAGCCCGGGGACCCAGAGCGCCTCGTCGCCGCGCATTCTGCGCCAGCGTACGATCACATCCTGGACGGTGTTGTTGAATCCGTGTCCCATGTGCAGAACGGATGTGACATTGGGCGGCGGCATCACGATCACGAACGGGTCGCGGTCACCGCCGTTTCGTTTGCTGCGCTTCTCGTCAGCCGAGAAGATGCCCGCCTCGACCCAGCGCTCGTAGACGGCGCGCTCGGTCTGGCCGGGGTCGTACTGCGCCGGCAGCTCGTGAAGTTCCTGTGTTGTGCTCATCTCCGCGCAAGTTAACCGGCGCCATTTTGGCGGGTAAGAGCGCGCGAAAGGACCTTCTTAACCGAGAACTGCAAGGCTGCCAGCGACCCGCTGCAAGCTGCCTGCTCCCGGCTTTACGACGTCGGGACGTTTCGTGCCGCCGGCTCCGTTGGTCTGGTGGGATTCCTGAGTCGAGCGCGATTCGGAGGAACCGCGCAAAGGCGGCCTCACTATTTTGCTCACGCCCTTCGACGATATTTGCCGGAATGGACATCGCTGCCCGAATGATTTGACTTCGGAACGGCGCGTAGTGGCTACCGCGAATGCGAGTAGCTGAACGGTGAGCGTTGAGTGCCAGAGCGTGCGCTTTTCGCCACACCTGAAGCCGCCTGTAGTCGCTCATATTCGAGCTTACTAGCGTGACTGGTCGGATCCGTCATCAGTCCTGCTATTCTGCAATCCTTTCTTCAGGGGGGAATCGAACGGAGCTTGTGACGTCCCGACTCCAGTGAGCTGGCGGCAGGTAGCGGGCCGCAGGTAGCTGGTAGCCTTGCCCTTGTCGTTTCCCGGAAGTGCCGGATGAACCCGTTATTCTGGATCGGTGACGTGATCTGCTTTCGGCACACCGGTGGGCGCGACGGGCGAGCCATCCGCGCGCCCACCTTTCGTTGCCTTCTTCGTTTTCGTCCGACGCCCTGCCGCATCGGGAATGTCGTCCGCCGCGGACATGAATGCTCTATCCGTGCTCATCGACCGCTCCTCCAGTACGGTATGCGGGTCGGCGTGACGGTCGATCTCGGTCGAGTTTCCCTGTCTGCGCCGACCGGTGCCAACGAGCTGACCTTCCCAGTGCGACTCGGTGAGCGCGGGATCTCCATTCTCGTAGCGGTGCGCGGCGTCGTCGAGCAGGTCCTCTTCGTTGCGGATGGCGAGCCTGTTGACGACCGTCTCCACGCCGGGCACTCCACGCGCCACGGCGACAGCCTGACGCGCCTCATCGTCGGAATTGACCCAGCCCGTCAGCTCGATGATCGCGCCCTCGACCGCCCCGATGTCGACCGCGCGCTCGCTGAGGATCGGATCGTTCTTGAACGCCTCCAGAACGCGCTCCTCGAGCTCCTCCGCGCCATTCAGCGAAGCCCTCGAGGTTTCAAAGTCATCGTCGAAGTCGGGATCGAACTCATCCTCCTCGTCGACGCCTTCGTAATCGGAGTCGTCTTCTTCGGTTTTGGTTCCACCGCCGAAGGTGTCGCGAATCCGATCCGTCAATCCCTTGAAGCCCCCGAATCGCTCCGCCATCAGCACGCCGGCGGCAAATCCGGCGGCGGCTCCGATGGCGATGTAGAGTGCGCTGCGAGAGGTTGATTCCTCATCTTCGGCGTACAGGTAGGGTGGCTCGTCGCGATAACGGATGGGAGACATAGAGTGCCTGTGGCGAAGGGTATCTGCAAACGATAGCTTAACGGGGAGCAAAATAAAGGCCATCCGCAGTACACGAAATTATACCAGAATGCTGACGCTGAGGCTCCCGGACGGCGCCACCCGTGAAGCTCCCGAAGGCGCTCTTCCGCGCGACATCGTCGCATCGATAGGGTCGAGGCTGCTGCGCGATGCGATCGCGGTCGAGGTAGATGGAGAGGTGCAGGATCTCAACACTCCGTTGCGCAAAGGCGGCAGCTTCCGCGTGCTCACGGAGAAGGATCCCGAGGCGCTCGCGGTCCTGAGACACTCCGGCGCGCACATCCTCGCGACCGCCGTCCGCAGACTTCGTCCTGACGCGAAGATAGGATTCGGCCCCGCCATCGAGGACGGTTTCTACTACGACTTCGAGGTGAAGGAGCCCTTCACCCCCGAGGATCTGGAGAAGTTCGACGCGGAGATGAGGAAGGTCATCGCCGAGAAGTTTCCCTTCGTGCGCGATGAGGTTTCGCAGACCGAAGCGAAGAAGCGCTTCTCCGACGACCCACTCAAGCTCGAGCGTCTCTCGGAGTTCTCGGACGACGAGATCATCTCGACGTACGCGGACGGGCCCTTCATCGATCTCTGCAAGGGACCGCACGTCCCCGACACATCCTACCTCAGGCACTACAAGCTGTTGCACACGGCCGGAGCATACTGGCGTGGCGACGAGCACAGGCAGATGCTCCAGCGCATCTACGCGACCGCCTTCTTCAGGAAGGAAGACCTCGAGGAGCACCTGCACCGGCTCGAGGAAGCGAAGCGGCGCGACCATCGCGCTCTGGCGCAGCAGCTCGATCTCTACTCGACGGATCCTCGCGTCGGACCCGGCCTCATTCTCTGGCATCCGAAGGGCGCGATCGTCCGGAACGAGATCGAGAACTACGAGCGGGCGCTGATTATCCGTCACGGATACGAGCTCGTTTACACACCGCACATCGCGAGCGAGAAGCTTTTCCAGATCTCGGGGCACCTCGAGAACTTCAAGGAGAACATGTTCGGAGCGATGGATGTCGAGGGCGCGGCATATCGTCTCAAGCCGATGAACTGTCCCGGCCACATCTGCATCTACCAGTCGCGTCCCAGATCGTACCGCGATCTTCCCATTCGGTATGCCGAGTTCGGAGCGGTATACCGGTACGAGCGGAGCGGCGTGCTGCACGGGATGATGCGCGTGCGCGGCTTTACGCAGGACGACGCACACGTGTTCTGCACTCCGGAGCAGGTGCCGTCGGAGATCGAGCGCCTGCTGGACCTGTGCGACGAGATGCTCAAGGCGTTCGGCTATCCATATACCATTGAGCTGGCGACTCGTCCCGACAAGGCGCTGGGAAGTCCGGAGCTGTGGAAGCAGGGCGAGACGACGCTCGCCGATGTGCTGAAGAAGCGCGGACAGGCGTATGCCCTCGACGAGGGGGGAGGCGCGTTCTATGGACCCAAGCTCGACTTCAAGCTGATCGATGCGATCGGGCGGAAGTGGCAGGGACCGACCGTGCAGCTCGACTTCAACCTCCCGGAGCGGTTCGGTCTCGAGTACACCGGCGCCGACAACGCCCCGCATCGTCCGATAATGCTCCACCGCGTGCTGGTCGGATCGATGGAGCGATTCGTCGGTGGGCTGATCGAGCATTTCGCTGGCGCCTTCCCGCTCTGGCTCGCGCCCGAGCAGGTGAGAGTGATCCCGATCGCCGACGAGGTGAGAGGGTTCGCGCAATCGATCGTCGACCGGTTGAAGACGCGCGGCGTGAGGGTTCATCTCGACGAAAGGTCGGAGACCCTGAACTACCGGATCCGCGAGGGGGAGATGATGAAGATTCCCTACATGGCGGTGGTGGGAAAGCGCGAGGCGGAGAGCGACTCGCTCGCGCTGCGCGTGCGCGGTGCGGGAAAGAAGCAGGAGGTCCTCGCGGTCGCGGACTTCATCGCGCGCGTTGAGGACGAGCTCGCGACGAGAGCGCTCAAGCCGTGAACGGAATGTCTCAGATAACGGGACTTCACCACGTGACCGCGATCGCGGGCGACGCGCAGGAGAACGTCGATTTCTATTCCGGCGTCCTGGGTATGCGGCTGGTCAAGAAGAGCATCAACCAGGATTCACCTGACACCTATCACCTGTTCTACGCCGACGCCGAAGGCCATCCGGGAACCGATCTCACCTTTTTTCCGTGGCCGGAGATGCAGCGCGCGAGACCCGGCGTCGGCCTCGCGATGGAGGTCTCTCTCGCCGTTCTTCCCGGAAGTCTCGAGTTCTGGTCGGAGAGGCTGGCGCGAAACGACGTCGCGATGATGGCGCTCGAGACGCGACGCGGGAGCCGCGTGCTCCCGTTCGCCGATCCGCACGGTCTTCCGCTCACGCTCGTTGAAACCGGAGACTCGAGGCAATTCACTCCGTGGGCGGACAGTCCCGTACCCGAGGATCGGCAAATCCGCGGACTGTATTCGGTGAGACTATGGGAGCGGGATCTCGCGCTCACCGCCAGCTTCCTTACCGGCGTCCTCGGCTTCGAGCGAATGGCCGTTGAAGGGGAATGGACGGGCTTCTCACTCGCCGGGGGCGGGTCCGGCCGCTATCTGGAGATTCGCGAGCTCCCGGAGAGTACGCGCGGCGTGTGGGGCATCGGCGGCGTTCACCACGTGGCCTGGCGCGTGCCCGATGAGGCGACGGAGCTCGAGGTTCGCGACCAAATCGCGCGCGCGCGCCGGCGCCCCACCGAAGTCATCGACCGCTTCTGGTTCAAGTCAGTCTACTTCCTCGAGCCCGGAGGCGCTCTCTTCGAGATCGCTACCGACGGACCTGGATTCACCGCCGACGAGGACGTGGCTACTCTCGGAGAGAGACTCGTGCTTCCGCCGTGGCTCGAGCCCCACCGGGAGGAAATCGAATCCGAGCTGCCGCCCGTACGAACGCCCGCGAAGCCCGCGGTCTCCACGACGTAAGGGAAGAGCGCAGGCATTCGACATGGATGCATTCGGGGAAGCGGAGGGTGCTCGAACTGCTTCCGTGAGGAAGCGAGAACGCCCCTCCGCTCCGCGCAAGACCTACCTCGCGCGGGTACCCGTCATGCGAAGCGTCAGGACCGAATCAGCTCCCTTCGTGGCGTAGTGCGCGACGTTGGTGCCGACGAGGCTTCCGTCCTGAAGTCTAAACACGCCGTTCGTGCGCACCTGAACCCCTCTGCGGCGCACGCTCTCAAATGGCCCGGCGTCGGTCATGAGGCTGTCGCCATCGAATGTGACTCGTGTCGCAACCGGGGCGCGGTTCGGGAAGGTGATCGTCCACCCACTGTTGTCGGCCGTCGCGGTCAGGACGAACGTAGTCGGCGTCGTGTCGCCCGTGAGCGGCACAGCGCGCACGTCCCACTTTCCCGTGAAATCCGCGGCGGATAAAGCGATAGGGGCGGGTGCACCGGCAGCGGCGGTCGCGCCGGCGGTGTCAGCCGCCTGATCGTCTGTCTTCGCGCATCCGAAGAGCAAACTGGTAGAGCAGCAGATTGCGAAGCAGGTGGAGCGTTTCAGCGTAAGCATGTAACCCCTCCCATATCAGGTGGCGGACGGCAAGCTCGGTCGCGTTGGCTGAGCCTTGGCGAACGTAGCCCGCCAGTGAGGTCTCTGCAAGTCGCTCTGACCCCCCGCTTACTTGTTCCGCGCGTCCCTCAATGCCGCCCTCAACTCGTTCGTGATGAGGCTCGACGAGTAATCCACGAGTTGGTTCAGGGCCTCCTGAAAGTCTGCGACGGTGACCGAGCCAAGCGTCGCCGCGGTGATCACCGAGCCGGGTATGGGGCTCGTGCCCACGACGAACGGAGTCAGCCGGTCGCGGCCATGCACCTTGATGTTCCAGATCTCACGCCCGGTGCGGCGGTCGAGGAGCACTGTTTCCGCGAAAGTGAACAGATACGCCGCGTGCTCGCCCCGGGCGTTGATGCCGAACCTCGTCATGTGAACCTCCATGAGGTAGTCGGCCGCGTTTGGGTTCGAGACCGGCTGCGTCCCGAGGTATCGACTCGCTCTCTCGAGCGTCCGCTGGGCGAGAACGGCGGGGATGTTCACACGCGCGGTCGCGCTGTCGAGACGCGCGCTCGCGCGACGGCCCCCGACTTCCTTGGCGACACCGGCGCCCGCCCTCACGACGGCGTCGATCGCGTTTTCCGAATTGCGGAGATCGTAGTATCCGGTCAGCAGCTCCGGCCTGGGTGGCGCAATGTAAACGACCGCGAGTGTGCGGCTCGCGAAGGGATACTCGGCGAGATGGTGGCCGCCGCCGCAGGCTGCAAGAGAAGCCGCGGTTGCGGATGCGCCGAGAATCGCCCGGGCGCCGGATCTGAGCTGTGACATGTTCACCTGAGTTTCCCTGTGGAGGTCGACGCCTGCGCAGCGGCGAGCTAAGAGGCCGCAGCTACAGTCACCAACAAGACGACACGCCGGGGCGAGAGTTACGCCCCGCGCGAGGTTTGTCGTCGTTTGCCCGGCGTCTTCTGTTTACTTCGCGCCGGTTCCGTAGGTGACGCGCCAAACGCGTCCGGCTTTGTCGTCGGTAATGAACAGCGCACCGTCGGGCGCCTGCGCCAGGCCAACCGGACGGTGCGCCGCCGCGTCCGGCTGCATCTTGCCGCCCGCGAATCCGTCGGCGAAGACTTCGAATTTGGACGCGCTCGTCGGATTGCCACCGGCGAAGGGAACGAAGACCAGGTTGTAACCCTGCTGCGGACCGGGCGCGCGATTCCACGATCCATGGAACGCGATGAACGCCCCCCCCCGATAGTGAGCGGGGAATGAGGAGCCAGTATAGAAGAGCACGGCATCCGGCGCCCAGTGCGCCGGGAAGAAAGCGATCGGCGCGGTCTTGGAAACGCACGCTCCGATCGCTTTACCACCATCACCACCGTACTCGGGAGCGAGCACCAGCTTCTGCTGGGCGCCGTCGAAGTAGCACATCGGCCAGCCGTAATCCGCCCCCTGCTGGATTCTGAGAAGCTGTTCGGCGGGGAGATTCTGCCCCTGCTCGACCGTGTACAGCCTGGGCCAGTTCTCTCTGAGCTGGTCGCGCCCGTGCTGCGTCGCGTAGACTCCGCCGTCGGGTCCGATCGTGATCCCAACTGCGTTCCGGATTCCCGTTGCGTAGCGCTCGGCGGGCGAGTATCGCTGGTTTGCTCTGTTCGCGTCGTAGCGCCAGATGCCTCCTCGCGTCAGGAGCTCGGTGCACGGCTTCCGGCCCGCCGACTCCAGGGTGCGGTTCTCGATCTGACACGAATTGGTCGCCGAGCCGCTGTTCATGTACATGTTGCCCGCCGCGTCGATCGCGAATGGATAGATCGGGTGATCGCCGCTGAGCGAAAGACCGGTGACGATTAGCTCGCCGGTGGTGGATGGCGCCAGGCTGTCAGCGCTCAGCGTGTAGCGGACGATGGTGGTGCCCTCCTCCGCGTAGAGGGAGCCCTTGTACAGGCCGATACCCGTTCCTCCCTGACCGCCTCTGGCCGGATTCCCGCCAAACCGCGCGATGATGTCGGCGCGTCCGTCGTTGTTGGTGTCGCGCATAGCGACGAGAAACCCCCCGGCGGGCGGTTGGGAAGTGTAGTACCGGCCGCTCCAGGTGTTGGCATAAACGTCACCATTGGACGCGACCGCGATGTGTCTCGCGTGGCCAATGCTGTCGGCGAAGACGGTCGCGCAGAAGCCATTCGGAAGAGTGAGGCCGCCGTTGTCACCGGGACACGCAACGGCCGCCGCTTGCGGCGCGGCAGAGTCTCCGGCGCTTCTCGCGCTTTCATTGCCGGTGCAGGCGAGCGCTGCGAGAATCGATGCGCTCGCGAGCAGAGAAACTCGGCGCTTGGTGATCAAGACTGAGCTCCTTGCAGTTAGCGTTTTGCCATTCGTCTGCCGCTCGCCGGGAAGAGATCGATGAGGAGAGCGATCACGAGTCCGACGATCGGCCAGAAAGTCCAGCGTCCACCGAACCAGTTGTGAACCGCCGAATACCATAGGAGCGTCGTCGGCAGAAAAAAGAAGCCGAGTATCGGCCACAACATCGAGTCGAATACGCCGCGGAACCAATGCGTAAAGAACCAGAGAAGTACGACGACGAATCGCGGGGTGGCGAGCGCGAGGATAGAGATAAGACAGGGCATCGGTCAGACCTCCGGTGCATTGATCGTGCGAGGTGCGCGTTAAATATGGGGGTGATTCCGCCCGGGCGTCGCTGTTGAACCATTCCGCGATCCGTTAGCTTCCTTCGAGCGACACCAGACGCCGCATACAGCTACGCCCTTATGCCCGATAAATCCCGCATTCCAGTAATCGTCAGCGCCGCCCGCACGCCGATCGGCAAGTTTCTCGGCAGCCTCTCCTCCCTGACCGCCCCGGAGCTCGGCGGCATCGCGATCCGTGAGGCGCTCAGGCGCTCGAAGGTCCCCGTCGCGGACGTCCAGGAAGTTATCATGGGTCACGTCATCCAGGGCGGGTCCGGTCAGGCCCCCGCGCGGCAGGCGGCTCTCAATGCCGGAATTCCTCCCACGGTTTCCGCGGTAACCGTCAACAAGGTGTGCGGGTCGGGCCTCAAGGCGGTCATGCTCGCATCCCAGGCGATCAAGGCGGGCGACGCGCAGGTGATCATCGCCGGCGGCCAGGAGTCGATGTCCAATGCTCCCTACTACGTCTACGGAATGCGGAATGGCGTCAAGCTCACCGACCAGAAGATGATCGACGGAATGATCAAGGACGGACTCTGGTGCTCGTCGTGCGACGTCCACATGGGAGTCCACGCCGAATACACGGCGAAGAAGGCAGGCGTCACGCGGCAACAGCAGGACGAGTTCGCGGCCGCATCTCACCGGAAAGCTGTTGCCGCGATCGAGCAGGGAAGGTTCAAGGATGAGATAGTGCCGGTTGAGATCGCCGGAAAAAAGGGCGCGACGATCGTCGACACCGATGAAGGCCCGCGAAAGGACACGACACTCGATGTTCTCGCCAAGCTTCGTCCGGCGTTCCCGGGAAAGGACCCCAAGGCTGCCGACCCGAGTGTTACGGCGGGCAATGCGTCGAGCCTCAACGATGGAGCCGCCGCCGTCGTGGTCGTCTCTGAGGAATACGCGACCTCGCACAAGCTCGACATCCTCGGCCGCATCACGGGCTATGCGACGGGGGCGACGGCGCCACAGGATCTCTTCTTCGCGCCGATCGTCGCCGTTCGGAACCTTCTCAGGAAAAGCAACACCGCGATTGGTGACTACGATCTGATCGAGGCGAACGAGGCGTTTGCGTCGCAGGCGCTGGCCGACGGCACCGAGCTCGGTTGGGACTGGGATCGTGTCAACGTGAACGGGGGGGCGATCGCGCTCGGACATCCGATTGGAGCCAGCGGCGCGCGCGTGCTCACCACGCTCCTCTACGCGATGAAAAACCGCGGCGCGAAAACGGGCCTCGCCACGCTTTGTCTCGGCGGCGGCGACGCCGTCGCGCTCAGCGTCGAGCGCGCGAACTAGTGTAGTGTCGCAGAAGTGTCTTTCATGTTTCAGAACTGCAATTGCAACA
>CAYMKQ010000015.1:0-40650 GCA_964391175.1 uncultured Gemmatimonadaceae bacterium
TTGTCAACTTCTCCACATCTAAAGGCCTGTAGTAGTTTACATAATCTATCTTATACGCATATGCCCTCGCAGGCTTAATGGGCGTGCTCCTGTCGTGTCCCGCAACGGCACTCAGGGCCGTATCCTGGATGAGTCTGATTAGAGCTTGAGCGGCCTTGCGTCTATCTCGCCCAGCCTGACCCGGGCCTCCGCCGCCATCGGTCCGGTGTCGTCTTTGACGAGATCTGCCCAGATCGCCCGCGCCTCGACCGACTTCCCCGCGGCCATATACGATCTTGCCGCGGAAGCCAGGTACTGCGCCTTGTCGGCTGCAAATCTCGTGGCTTCCGCCGCGGCCCTGTACTCCCCGGCGGCAGACGCGAAATCCTTCAACTCCTCGTAGCCGTTGGCCGTCAGAACATGGATCGAGGGAGCGAAATCCGCCGTCGATCCCTTACCTTCGATCTTTTTCAGCTCGGCGATCCCTTCGTTGTACTTCTTCTGCTCGTATAGGCTCTGGGCCAGAAAGAGCGCGGCCTGCGCCCCCGCACGGGTGCCTTGGTAGCGGCTGACGACCTTTTTGAGGTCTGAAACGGCGAGTGGCAGGTTCCCGGCCGAGACCGCCTGACGGGCCTGATAGTAGGCCGTCTCCGCGTGCTGCTCGCGAAGGGTTCGCGACCGCTGGAAAAACCACAGGCCACCTGCCACAACGGCGAGTGCCAGCAGCCCCCATGACACCTCGCGCTTATGGAGCAGGAACCAGTCGGTTATTGAGTCGTCAGCGTCGTAGCGCCGGCCTGATCGGATATTCGGAGTCGTCATAGCTAGGAATGTATTGCCGTTGGCCCAATTGGCGATGGCGTGCGCTTCAACCAATGTGACAACACGAACGCGCAGGCCGCCGCCGTCGTATCGAATGCCCCCGGGGTGACTCGAACACCCGGCCAACGGTTTAGGAAACCGCTGCTCTATCCACCTGAGCTACGGGGGCCAAGAATCACCGTGCGGGAGCCATCGCCCGTGCCCTAAGAGGCGGTCCCGGCTCACGCGCGCAATCTAAACGCGAACGATCACATTCAGAAGTCGGCTGGCAGCTAGCGCACGATCTCGAATGGACGTTCGAGAGATTCCGCCGCAATCGACTGAAGTGCTCGCGCATTCTCGACGCCAGCCCCGGACGGACCTCGACGGACCGCAGCCTCGAACGTCTTCAGCGCTTCGGGGTCCCCTGCCGCCGCGATCTCTACGTTTCCGTCGCGCCTGTTCTTCACCCACCCCGCCAGACGGAGCTCTCTCGCCTTCTCCAGAACGAACCAGCGGAATCCCACTCCCTGCACTCGCCCGCTGATCTCGATATGGAGACTATCCATTACCGACCTACCGGCGCACCCCCAGGAGCGCCGCGAGCGTCGCCGCGATGGTTGCCTGGTCAGGAACCAGGCCGCGCGGAGGAACCGCGAGTTCGCCGTCTCGGATTCGTTGGGCAAGCCGATCGAGCGCCGCGGCTATTGCGTGCGCGGCAGTCTCGCGAGTGTCGCGCGCGCGTGGCGGAGCAGATCCACTGTCCCAGTCCGTGGCCACCCACGCATCGGTCGCCTCGGAGCTCGCTCCCTCGCCCAATGCGGCTGCGGACCTCCAGTCGTAGTCTTGCCAGTCGGTGTCTCCCCAACCGGATTCGGCGGCACCACCACCGGTGTCGACCCGCGCGAATATGTCTGCCACACCGTTGTTCGTCTCGAGCAGCGCGCCGTCGACATCCGGTGCGAAGCTGCCGATTTCAGGTAGCGGATCCATGAAATGCTCGACGGGCGGGAGCTCATCGATCTCCTCCTCATTGCCAGCGACATAGTCGTCGACGGGCTCAGACCAGGTCTCGAGAAACTGCTCGATGGGTGGCAGCGGGGGCAGCGCACCGCCGCCTTCAACCGGTGAGGCGACGAACGCCGCATTGGCTGGACCGGGTGTGACTGCCGCGGACTTGACGGCGCTGCCTGGTACGAAAGGACGCGGCAGATGGAAGCTCACGGTGGTAACCGCCGGGGTTCGTGTGCTCGGCACGCGTTGAGGCACGAATGGACGCTGTGGTGTGCTCGGCACTACAATCCCTCCCAGCTGTACTTCCCTACCAGCGGCACGAAGCGCACCGGAGCTATCTCGGTCCTCTCGAGGCTGTCACCCCGTCGTGTGAACATGAATAGTGTCTGCTCTTCCCTGTCGCCGAGCGGAATCAGGATCCGGCCTCCCTCGGTGAGCTGTTCATGATAAGTGGACGGGACTTCCGGCGCGCCCGCCCCGACGAGGATCGCATCGTAGGGCGCATACTGTCGCCAGCCCAGCGTGCCATCCCCCAACAGAAAGGAGATGTTGCGCGCCCCGATCTGCCGTATGACGTCCCGGGCGCCGTCGAGCAACGCGGGTATGCGCTCGATGGAGAACACCTGCGCCGCCAGCTGGGAGAGGAGCGCGGTCTGATAACCCGACCCCGTTCCTATCTCCAGGACTTTCTCCTTGCCGGTGAGCTTGAGTAGCTCGAGATAGCGAGCATGAATCGAAGGCTGGGATATCGTCTGGCCGTTGCCGATCGGGAGAGCGGAGTCTTCGTAGGCGCGATGGCGAACGCCCGTTGGAACGAAGAGATGGCGCGGGGTCACGTCGATGGCGCGGAGAACGGACAGGTCTCTGATGCCCTGCTCCTGCAAGGTTTCGACGAGCCGGCGGCGGGGCCCGCGGAACTCGTGCTCTAGAGGTGCTGCCACCAGGTCTCCGCGGCCGCGAGCATCGCGTGGTGCGTGAGGTCGAGATGCAGCGGGGTGACCGATATGAAGCCTTCCTCAATCGCCCGGAAATCCGAGGTTTCCTCGCCCGACCACGCGATCGAGCCCCCGCCGATCCAGTAGATCTGCCTGCCCCATGGATCCTGCATCGGTGTCAGCGAATCCGAGTAGACGCGGCGACCGAGCCTCGTGAGCCGGACGCCTTTGATGTCGGCGCCACTGAGAGGTGGGAGATTGATGTTCAGAAGAGTATTCTCTGGAAAGGAGCGCAGGTTCAGAATGTGGGCGAGCAAGCTGCGCAGCGGCTCGATCTGGTCGCGGAGCATGGTGACGTCAGCCCGCAGATCGCCGCCCGCGAACGAGATCGCCAGCGATGGAATTCCCAGTGAGAGTCCTTCCATCGCGGCGGCTACAGTTCCCGAATAGAGCACGTCCTCACCCATGTTCTGTCCATGGTTGATCCCGCTGAGGACGAAGTCGGGACGCTCGGTCATCAGCGCCCCGACAGCGAGCATGACGCAATCGGTCGGCGTTCCGTCAACCTGGTACCTCCGCTCACCCCGCTCGATCGGCCGAATGGGATGATGCAGTGTGAGGGAATGGCTGGTTGCGCTCTGCTCCCTGTCCGGCGCGACGACCGTGATTTCTCCGAGTGGCGCAGCGGCCTCGATCAGGCAGGCGAGGCCGAAAGCGAGAATTCCGTCGTCGTTCGTGCACAGCAGTCTCAACGCTTGAGGACTCCCGCACGGTGCCGCCAGAGCACCTTGATCACCAGCCAGGCGTCTCGAAATTCACGGAAGTAGCTGGGAGATCCATAGATGGTCGAGATGGGGACGTTCACCGTGGTGAATCCGGCGCGCGCGGCGCGGATGATGAAGTCCGTCTCGAACTCGTACCGGTCGCCGACAGCGTCGACCTTGCGGAGCACCTCCGCCTTCATCGCGCGATATCCCGACTGACTGTCGCGGACCTTTCCTCCCGAGACGGCGCGGGTGGCGGCGGAAGAGATCATGTTCGCGAGGCGGCGGTGCCTGGGAACGTGCGCTCCGGAGAGATCACGGGCACCGATCACGATATCTGCCCGATCGAGAGCGCCAACAATTGCCGGCGCGAATGCAGCGTCGTGCTGTCCGTCGGAATCGATCGTCAGGACAGCCGCCGCACCCTTCTCGAGCGCCGCGGCGAATCCGGCCCGCAGCGCGGCACCCTTGCCGCGGTTCTTGTCGAACTCGATCGTGTCGTCGCAGACGGTCTTGAGCAGTTGCCTCGACCCATCAGTCGATCCATCGTCGATCCCGATGATCCACGCGCGCGGAAGATTCCGTCGAACGTCCTTTACGACTTTTGCCAGAGAAGGCTCCGCGTTGTACGCGGGCACCAGAACAACCAGTGGCTCGATCAACTCTCACTCCCCTTTTCACCAGTCTGTCCGTCGAGTATCGAGAGGATCGATCGAAGATCGCTCTCCATCGACTCGACCGCTTGCGAATCCAGTGCCGCACGCGCCACCGAGCGCAGCTCCCCGCTCTTCCTGTAATCGTCGATTTTCTGCCGCGCTCCGTCGATCGTGTACTTCTCGGTGTAGAGCAGCTGCTTTACCAGCATGATCAGCTCGATCTCTCGGCGCTGGTAGACGCGATTTCCCGAGCGGTTTTTGGCCGGGTGAAGAAACTTGAACTGACTCTCCCAGTAGCGCAGGACGTGGGGCTTCAGGTCCGTCAGCGTGCACACGTCGCCGATGGAAAAGAACTCCTGCACCGGCTCCTTTGCTTTCATCCGTCTACCTCCGCTCGCAGCTCTCTCGTCATCAGGGCCGCGATCGCGCTGCGAGCCGGCTGGCCCTCGAACAGTACTCGATTCACCGTATCGACGATCGGCATCTCCACTCCCTCTCTCGCGGCTAGCTCGCGCGCGCTCTGCGCGGTGACGACGCCCTCCGCGACGGTCTCCCTGTCCCCCAGAACATCGTCGAGCGCCCTGCCCTTCCCGAGCTCGAATCCGACTGCCCTGTTGCGACTTAGCGACCCGGTACACGTGAGGACGAGGTCACCAAGCCCGGCAAGACCGGCGAACGTGGGCTGCTCGGCCCCGAGTGCTGTCCCCAGTCGCGTCATTTCAGCCAGCCCCCGGGTAATGAGGGCGGCTCGCGCGTTGAAGCCAAGGCCGAGCCCTTCGGCAATTCCGGTCGCGACGGCAATGACATTCTTGAGCGCTCCGCCCAGCTCGACACCAACGACATCCGTGTGAGTGTAGGTGCGGAAGTACGGGGAGCTGAACGCTCGTTGCACGACTGCCGCGGCCTCACTCGACTCCGACGCAACAACCACCGCGGTCGGCTGACAACTCACGACCTCCGCCGCGAAGCTCGGACCCGAGAGCGCAACCACAGTGGCGTCCGGAAGCTCCTCCTCCGCGACGTCCGTCATCAGCGCGAGCGTAGTGCGCTCGATACCTTTGCTGGCGACGACCACCGTGGCAGAGCCCCGCAGAGAGCCGCTGGCGGATCTGGCGATCGAGCGCAGCACCTGCGACGGCGTCGCCAGCGTGACTAGCTCCGCTCCTTCGAGCGCATCGGAGAGTTCACACTCCGCGACCAGCGCTGGCGCGAGTGCGTGCCCGCGGAGAAACCTGACGTTCTCATGCTGTTCGTTGATCGACCGCGCGACATCCGGCTCATACGCCCAAAGCCGCACCTCGTGTCCATTGCGAGCGAGGAGGTCCGCGAGGGCCGTTCCCCACGCACCGGCACCAACTACCGCGCAACGCATCAGGCGGCGTCCACCTTCTTCGCGAAGCGATGCTCTTCACCGCGCCGCAGGCGGCCGATGTTCGCGCGGTGAGTCCAGAACACGAACAGTGCTATGATCACGCTCGCCACAAAAACCGGAGAGCCAGGATCCCTCCACCAGGTGAGAATCGCGATCGGCAGCACGGCCGCGCCGAGGAGCGAGGCGAGGCTCACATACCGTGTGAAGTAGAACACCGCAATCCACGCCACCTCGGCGATCAGCATCGGCACGAACGCGAGAGCGAGGAAGACTCCGGTGGCGGTGGCGACTCCCTTCCCCCCTCCCCTGCCGAGCAGGAAGATGGGCTTTACGTGTCCCAGTATCGCGGCCGCGCCGAAGGCGACCGCCCATAGCTCGGGCTTCAACGTCTCCACGTAGCGCGGGAGAAACCAGACCGGGAGGAACCAGACCGGGAGGAACCCCTTGAGAATATCCGCGATGAAGACGAGCGCGCCGATCTGCGGTCCGAGCACCCGAACGACGTTGGTGGCGCCGAGATTCCCCGAGCCATGCACGCGCAGGTCGACGCCGCGCAGCTTCCCCGCTATATACGCCGACGGTATCGAGCCGGCGAGGTAGGATATCAGGACGCCGAAGATCGGCGCCATCTACGCGGACTTGCGGCGCATGATTATCCGCAGCGGATTGCCACGGAATCCCCAAGCTTCCCGGAAGCCGTTGTGCAGGTAGCGGACATAGTGCTCCTGAACCAGATCCGGATTGTTGCCGAACACTGCGATCACGGGGGGAGCGGTCTCGACCTGTGTCGCGTAATTGAGCTTGATCTCGCGACCCGCCGCCTGCGGTGGCTGCCGCCGGCCGACGATGGCCTCGAGAGTGGTGTTCACCTGCGATGTGCTGATGCGCTTGTGCCGCTCCGCATCGACCTCGAGGAGAAGCTCCAGAATCTTGGTGACGCGTTGGCCGCTTAAAGCCGACGTGAACACGAAAGGAACGAACTTGAGAAAGGGTGCCTTCTCCTGCGCTTCCTTCTCGAACGTCGCGGCAGTGTTGTTCTCCTTCTCCTTCAGGTCCCACTTGTTGACGACGACGATCAGTCCGCGGCCGCTCTCCCAGGCGAGCGCGGCGATCTTGAGGTCCTGGTTGTGGAGACCCTCGACCGCGTCGAGAACGAGAACGCAGATGTCGGATCGCTCGATTGCGCGCCGGGTGCGCAGCGCGGAATAGAATTCGATCCCATCTTCCACCTTGGACTGGCGCCTGAGCCCGGCGGTATCGACGAATACGATCTCGCGTCCGTGAAAGGACATCGGGGTGTCGATCGCGTCCCGCGTCGTTCCCGCTGAATCCGCGACGACCAGACGCTCCTCACCCAGCAGGCGGTTGATTATCGATGACTTCCCGACATTCGGGCGTCCAACCACGGCGACGCGAAGCGCGTCAGGCACTTCTTCGGCGACAGTCGGAATCCTGCTCACCAGCAAGTCGAGCATGTCGCCGGAATTCTTGCCGTTGATGGCGGACACCGGGACAGGATCGCCGGCCCCCAGCTCGTAGAACTCGTAGAAGTCGGTCGTCGACGGATCGTCCACCTTGTTGGCGACGAGCACCCACGGCTTGCGTGCCTCGCGGAGCAGCTCGACGACGCGCGTATCGCTCGGGTGAAGCCCGTGCTTGGCATCTACGACGAGCATGAGCAGATCGGACTCCTCTATCGCCTGCATCACCTGTCGCTTGATCTCGACGTCCATGGGGATGCGTTGATCGTCCGTGAGTCCGCCCGTGTCGACGAGCCAGAACTGGCGGCCGTTCCATTCGGCGCGCGCGAAATGCCGGTCGCGCGTAGTTCCGGCCTCCTCGCTGACGATGGCGCTGTTGTCACCCACGATGCGGTTGAACAGAGCAGACTTGCCCACGTTGGGACGACCTATCACGGCGATTACAGGGATGTTCACGCCGGCACTCCGCTCGGTTCGAGCTCCAGCACATCGATGAAGTCGTACGATGGGAAGATCGGCATCGGCAGCGACTCCCGCACGACCGAGAGAGGAAAATCGTCGAGGAAAACTCCGTCCTCGTTGATCGTCTCGGCGGGAATCAGCGCGATGTCCAGGTCGACGCGATCCTTCAGCGCGTCGACAATATCCTTCCCCACCAGTAGTCCAGCGGTGGTAATCGTCGGGCCGAAAAGCGAGCTCTCGGCGACTATCAACTCGAATCGCGCGCCGGTTGCATCCCGAAGCCGGTCCAGGAGAGGACCCATTAGCGGCGCCATCGCGAGTCCGGTGACCACTCCGATCCGCTGGCCGTCACGACGCGTCGCCCGTTCGGCGCCGGCCGCTACTCTCATGCGCAGAGACGTCACCGCACCCACGCCGTTCTCGATCTGGGCGAACTCGCCGTAATGCTCCGGATCAGGCAGCTCCCGGCCAGCGAGCATGTACAGCTCGTCCGACCCGTACACCCACGTCTCGCCTCTTTCGCGAAGCCCGCGCTCTCCCCAACGCTCGACCTGTTGCAGAATGGTGCCCGCGGTGTCGGCGTCCATCCTCTTTCCCGTGTAGAGGTGAGAGAACTGCGTGAGGCCGACGGGAACGACCGCGGCGGACAGCACCGCGTCGCGCATGTTCCACAGATCCGTGAGCGATTCCTCCAGTACGTCTTCGTCGTTGAGACCGGGAACGATCACCATCTGACAATGAAACTGAATCCCGCCAGCCGCGAGACGCGTGAGCTGTGCCTTGATGTCGGGAACGCGCGCGTTGTTGAGAAGAACCTTGCGTGCGTCGTGGTTCGTCGCGTGCACGGAGACATAGAGCGGCGACAGCCGATACTCGAGAATGCGCTCGATGTCCTTCTCCTTCACATTGGAGAGAGTCGCAAAGTTTCCGTAAGCAAAGGAGAGCCTGTAGTCGTCGTCCCGGATGTAGAGCTGCTTGCGGAGACCGGGCGGCAATCCCTCTATGAAGCAGAACTCACAGCGGTTCGCGCAACGGCGCACCGCGGGCGGCTGGAGAGACAGTCCGAGGGGCTCGCCATCGAGCCTCTCCAGCTCATAGATGACTGCTTCGCCGTCGGGCTGCCGAGCTTCGATTACCAGCTCTTCATCGGCGGTGAGGAATTCCCAGTCGAGGAAGTCCAGGAGCGGGCGCCCATTCACCGTCAGGAGCTCCGTTCCGGGTTGTATCCCGAGGGCTTCTGCAATGCTTTCCTGCTCGATTCGGGCGACCTTTACCATAGCTCAAGTAATTTAGAGATATAGCGAGCGAAGTCAAGGAATCGTCTGGCTTTAGCTCTCGCGCTCGCCGGACTAATTCGGGTCGCTCGCAATCAGACCGGGGCGGTTGCCGCGAGCGACTCGAGGAGCTTCCTGGCCCGCTCCGCGTTGAATCCGGGAAGCTTGGCGATGGCCTCTTCCCCTGCGTCGCGAACCCCCTGCACGCTCCCGAAATGCTGAAGCAGCTGCCTTCGTTTCACTGGGCCGATGCCGGGCACCTTGAGGAGCTCGGAGGTGACGGTCCGCATGCTGCGGCGCTTCCGGTTGTATGTCACGGCGAAGCGGTGGGCCTCGTCTCGGGCCTGCTGCAGCAGCCTCAGGGCGGGTGAGCGCCGGGATAGCTTCAGAGGTTCCTCCCGCCCCCAGACAAAGATCTCCTCGTCCCGCTTGGCAAGACTGATCAGCGGGCGGTCGGAGACTCCGAGCTCCGTTAGCGCCGCCTGGGCGAATGAGAGCTGCCCCTTCCCCCCGTCGATGACAATCAGATCCGGTAGCAGCTTCTCATCGTTCAGGCGCCGTTCGAAATACCGGCGCACGACTTCGTGCATCGAAGCGAAGTCATCCGTCCCCTCGACGCTTTTCACCCGGAACTTCCGGTACTCCGCCCGTTTTGGCCGCCCATTCTCGAACCATACCGCGGATCCAACCGTGTCCGTGCCCTGCGTCGTGGAGATGTCGAAGCACACCAGAGACCTCGGCAAACGCTGGAGGCCGAGCTCTCTCCCCAGCTCGTAGACTGGGTCGCCCGCTCTCTCTTCAGCCTCCATCGAGGACAGCTTCAGCTCTTCGAGGAGGTGGCGCGCATTCTGTTCCGCGAGCGCGATCAGGTCCCGCCGGGGGCCGCGCTGCGGAATGTGGATCCTGCTGTCGGGGAGTGCCTGCTCAACGAGCTCCCGGTCCGGAAAGTCGAATGGGAGAAGCAACTGGCGCGCGTTCTCCTGCATTCCGACGTAGCTGCCAGCCAGAAAGATGGAGAGCACCTCGGTGTCCTCCTCCCCATCGATGTTCTCGAGGAAGCGGTGCTCGCGCGAAAGGAGCTTGCCGCTTCTGATCCGCAGAACGGTCACGCACGCATCGTCCCCGTCGCGGGCGTAGCCGACGACGTCGCGGTCACCTCCCTCCACCTCCAGCACGACCGTCGGCTCCTCCATGCGCTCGAGGTGGTGCAGCACATCGCGCAGCTCGGCCGCGCGCTCGAAATCGAGCTGCTCGGCCGCCAGATCCATGCGCTCCTTCACTCTGCGCACGACTTCGTCGGGGCGCCCCGACAGGAACAGCACGACCTCATCGATCATCGCGCGATAGTCGTGTTGCGACTGGGCCATGATGCAGGGTGCCTTGCACCGCTTGATGTAATAGTCCAGACATGGCCGCTCGGGCATCTGAGCCGGCATGTCGTAGTTGCAGCTCCGCACGGTGAATATCCGCTTGACGACGTTGAGCGCTCGCCGCATCGCCCCGACGTCCGTGTAGGGACCGAAGTAGCTCGCTCCGTCATCCTCGAGCCGCCGCGTCACCTGGACTCGAGGGAACGGCTCCTGGACGGTGACCTTGATGTAGGGATAGGACTTGTCGTCACGCAGCGCGATGTTGAACCTCGGACGGTACTCCTTGATCAGGTTCGCCTCGAGAATCAGTGCGTGCGCCTCACTCGGAACCACGATCGTCTCGATGTCGGAAACGAGCCCGACGAGGAGGCGCGTCTTCAGGCTCTCGAGCTGGTCGTTGGCGAAATAACTCCTTACGCGCGAGCGGAGGCGCTTTGCCTTTCCGACGTAGAGGGTGGTCCCGTCCCTGCCCTTCCAGAGATACACCCCCGGCCCGTCCGGCAGGTGCGGAAGTTTTGCGGCGACGGCGTCTGGAACGGCGAGCATGTCTAATTATACCATGCGCCGAAGGGCTAGTTCACGCCGACCGACGGCCCAGTCTCAGCAGTCTCTTGCCCCGGTCGATCACGTTCTTCGCCTCGGGGATTTGGAACGCCGCGGTGATCCCCAGATAGGAGAGGCCGTACACCGCGAGAAGAATGAACGCCAGCAGCTTGGACTGCACGACTGTCGAGTGAATCGAGATGAGCGGAGAGCCGCGATCCACCACCAGCTTGTACAGCCAGGGAATGGCCGCGCTCGCTATTGCGGCGAACCAGAGGCGCCACATGCGAGACGGGACGAACCGGGTGCGCCCGATGCGCGAGTCCATCTCCCGGCGCAGAAAATAGAACTCCACCCAGCCCGCAAGTCCCGCCGAGGCAGTGAGCCCAGCCGCTCCCAGCTTGCGGTCGATGCCCAGCAAATCCGGGAGGACGAGGGCGGCGAAGTAGCCGAGGAGAATCGTGAGGACCACTCTCACCACCGCGAAGCGCAGCGGCGTTCTCGTATCGCGCAGAGCATAGAACGTGGATGAGTAGAGCCGACCCATTGTGGAAGCGAGAAGCCCCAGCGTCGACCCGATGAGAATCTCCCACACCCAGATCGTGTCGCTCCGGCCGAATTTTCCGCTCTCGTACAAGAGGTGCACGATGAGGTCGCCGAGCGCGAACAGCGCGACCGCGCTGGGCACGATGAAATAGGCGATCCGGTCGAGACCGTCACTCAGCCGCCCGCGCAGGTAGGCGGCGATCTCGACCGTGCTCCCCACCGCGCGCGACATCGACGGCAGCTCCGCCGCCGAGATGGCCATTCCGAAAAGGCTGATCGGCAGAACGAAGATGCCTTGCGCGAAGGTGAATGCCGCCACGGCTCCATTCGGGAGGTAGCTCGCGAGCCAGGCATCGACGTACGCGCTCAATTGAACGACGCCTCGTCCGACGAATGCGGGGACGAAGTTGCGGAAGACGTTGCGCGCGCTCTGCGCGGCAATATCGAGGCGCGGGCGAACTCCACGCGCGAGCCTGATCACCAGAGGCAGCTGTATTCCGAACTGGAGCGCGCTTCCAACCACTGATCCTATCGCGAGGTAGATGGTGAGGTCCTCCGGCGTACGCCCCTCGTGGAACAACACGAGCGTGGCGACCATGGCGAAGTTCCACACCACTGGCGCGGTGTAGGACATGAAGAACCGGCGGTGGCTGTTGAGTATTCCCAGGCACCAGGCGGAGAAGACGAGGAGTCCCGCCCCCGGAAAGAGGATTCTCGTGAGTCGGACCGTGAGCTCACGCTTTTCTCCGGTGAAGCCGTTGGCTATGAGCGCGACGAGGTACGGCGCAGCGACGATTCCGATGAGGACTATTGTCGACGCAACGAGAGCGAGCATTCCCGCCACCGCCCCGGCGAGCCTGGTCGCTTCCTTCTCATCGCCCTTTCCGAGCAGACCCGCATACTCCGGTATGAACGATGCCGAGAGCACGCCTTCCCCAAAGAGGTTCTGGAGCATGTTCGGAATGCGGAAGGCCGCCATAAATGCATCCGCCGCGAAGCCCACGCCGAGGTAGCGGGCCATCATCGTCTGGCGGATGAGTCCCGCGAATCGGCTGAGCAGAATGCCCATTCCCACGAGGAGGGCGGCGCTCTGCGAACGCTCGATGGATGTTCCAGCCGCGCGATCCGCCTTCCGTCGCTCGACTGGTGGCGCTGCTTCCGTTACCTCGTCGGGTTGCGGCGGAAGGAACTCGGGAAGCGAACGGTCTTCCGACTCTTTGCCTTGTTCCGGCTCCGACGGGTTCTTAGCCGTCATTGACGGCTTGACGCGGAGTGATGCACTCTCGATTCCGACTTGAGAGCGGCCTTCTTCGGCCCTAGCAGCGCGCCGGCGTATCTACGTGCCTCGGCGAGCATCTCGTCACGCAGCATCGGTCCATAGCGCGCGAGCAGAGGCACGAAGTTCAGGCTGCGCTCCTGCGGTTTTCCGAGTGGATAGAGAGATCCCCGCGCTGTCCCGATCTCGTGCATGATGTCGGAGTGTTCTTTCTTGGCCGCCGCGATGAGGCGGCGCTCGAACCGGTCCAACCGTCGCATCAGATTCGCGCGCAGACCGCCGGTGACGGACGTGCTCACTGGAGCGTGCTCGCGCGCGACAGCCTCGCTCAGCGCATCCAGCCTCTCATTCGTGAGAGCGCGGGTCGCGTTGAGCTCTTCGATCACCGGCCGCGGCAGCCGCGCGCGGGCGACGCGGCCTTCGACTTCGTGCGGATCGCGCAGGTCCTCGGGAAGAAGATAGAGCTTCTCCAGGATCCGATCGACGTGCGGCTCGATGATCGTGCACGACCAGCGCGGGACGATCGCCGGATGTGGCGCGCCTATCGCGTCCGCTATCGGCGCGATTTGCGCGAAGTAAGCGATCTCGGCGGGGCCCCCGACATAGGTCGCAGTAGGGAGAATGGATCGCTCGACTACGGGGCGCAGGAGAACATTAGGACCGGCGTCGGTGGTTGCCGATTGCTTGCCCGCGGCTTTGATCGGGATGCGCTTGCGTCCGCTCGACTCCGCGCTGAAGACGAGAGAGAGACCGGGAACATCCTGCACCTGCGGAGTGAAGCCGGCGGCCTCAATCTCGGCGTTGCGTGCATTGACGCTGTCGGCGATCTCGCGCGCTTTTTCGAGAGCAGCACTCAGTACCGGTCGCGCCATCTCTCGCGTGGCGGAATGCGCGGCGTCCAGCACCGCTATTCCGAGCGGCTCGAAGAGAGCTCGAAGGAAGGAAACATAGGCCGAGCCGATCGTGGCTCCGGGCGTGTAGAAGCGTTCCAGCAGCTCGATCGGCGTCCGGTCGATCATCGACCCGGCCGACTGAGCCAGCGCCTCCAGCTCGGCGGAAACATCGCCCAAAGGCATCGTCGCCATCGTCCGGCCGAGCGACTGGGTGTGATCGATGCGGAGGAGCTGCGCGCCGCCGGGCACCGCGATCGCGGTGCTGCTCGCTTCCTTGAAGTCCGCATCGTCAGTTGCGGCCCAGAATACAGGCGCGACCGGTATTCCGGTCGCCTCCTGAAGCGCGTCCGCCAGAGCCAAGGCACTCAGTGCCTTCGCGACGGTGTAGATCGGCCCCCCGAAGAGGCCGGGCTGCTGGCCCGTCGTGACGACCGCGCCGCGACCATTCGCGACAGACTCCAGCCTTTTCGCGGCGACGCCGTGGGCGTCGAAGGCGGGAGCCAATCCGGACAGCCAGTCACGGGAAAGGCTCGATCGCACCGCCTCCAGGCGCTCGCGCCAAGCTGTCGGATCCTGTGGCTGTGTCTCGTACCAGCCCTGGGGAGCCTTGCCGTCGATGACTGCCGCCGCGAGGGGATTTCCCGCCAGCGGCTCGGTGACGACGCGTGGATTCACCGGCGCCTCGCGAACAGAATCGACCGCGGAGAATCCTCGGTCCACACCGCACCGCTGTAATCTCCCGCATGGGTAACGACTTCGAAGCCAGCGGCCGCGAGCATGCGCTCGAGATCCGTGGGTGACAGAAGTCGAACGCGCTCGATATACTCCCTTCCCTGCTCCCGGATGCGGATCTTTTTCTCCACGAATCGAGTGTCCGCGCTGATGTTGCGTCGCTGCTCCACCGTTGTCCCGCCGACGACTCTCTCGTCGTAGGCAACGAGGTTCCGTTTCACCTGTTCCGGGTTGAGAAAATCCACGACGAACGTGCCCCCGCGCTTCGTCGCTGATCCGACACAGGCAAATACGCGCGCGTGCTCCCGATCGTCGTCGAAATACCCGAAGCTCGTGAACAGATTCACGACGAGGTCGAAGCTTTGTTCCGCGAAAGGCAGCTCGCGCATGTCGGCTCGAACGTACGGCGAATCGCGTGATTCCTTCCGCGCCACCCTGAGCAGCGCCGGTGAGAGATCAAGTCCGACAGTCCACCAGCGATCGCACAACAACCGGGAATGCCTGCCCGCGCCACACGCGAGGTCCAGGACCGCTCGAACGCTTCGCCCTTCAACATGGGCAGCGATGAGCTCTATTGCGCGGGCGGCGTCCGTCTCGTCGCGGTGGGGATAGAGGCGAAGATATTCCTCCCCGAACCACTGTTCGAACCAGTCGGCCTCCTGAGCCGCTTTCGTCCCCGCGCCGCCCTCCCCGAAGCCCGTCACTTGTGGTACGGCTCGCCACGCACGATGGTGCCGGCGCGATAGATCTGCTCGGTGAGAACAAGACGAGCCAGCTCGTGAGGCAGCGTCCAGGGTGCGAGGGACAGACGCATCGAGGATTGGGACGCGATCTCGGGGGCGAGCCCGAAGGCGCCACCGATCAGGAAGGCTATGTCGCGATCCTGGTCGCGCGCGCCGCGCAGGAACTCGGCGAACTCCGCGGA
The DNA here is from genome assembly GCA_964391175.1 of uncultured Gemmatimonadaceae bacterium. GTDB lineage: Bacteria > Gemmatimonadota > Gemmatimonadetes > Gemmatimonadales > Gemmatimonadaceae > UBA4720. Next base: position 15,024 of record CAYMKQ010000015.1, read on the forward strand.
ACCGAGCGAGCGGCCACCGATGTCGCAGGCGACCGTCTGAGCGCGCTCAGGCACCTTGTCGGCGAGCCGAGCTGCCTCGCGCTCGCGCACCCTGTCCGCCGTCGCGCCGGCCGCGCGCTCTTCTCGAACTTCATGCACGTCGAGCGGCCAGTACCGCGCCGCTCGAGTCTCGTAGTCCCGGATCGCCTCGCCGAGCGCGGCGTTGCGCGCCTTCCCAACGACTGCGACGACCAGCCGCATCTACGCGTAGATGCCGCGAAGTCTGTGGACGTTTGCCACTCTGCTGATCGCAAGCATGTATGCGGCTGTGCGCATGTTCACACGATGCTGACGCGACAGCTCGACCACGTCCTTGAAGCTGCGGCGCATGATCGCCTCGAGGCGGTCGTTGACCAGGTCTTCGGTCCAGAAGTATCCGCCGCGGTCCTGTACCCACTCGAAGTACGAGACCGTCACGCCTCCAGCGTTGGCGAGAATATCCGGAATGACAAAGATTCCCTTCTCGTCCAGGATCGAGTCCGCCGCCGCGGTGGTCGGCCCGTTCGCGCCTTCGCAGATGATCCGTGCGCGGATTTCGTGCGCATTCTTCGTAGTGATCACGTTCTCGAGCGCGGCCGGGAGCAGGACGTCGACGTCCAGCGTCAGCAACTCCGCGCCAGAAATGAGATCGCCCTTGCCGTACCCGTCGAGCGAGCGGTGCTTTGTCACGTGCATAATGGCGTCGTCGATGTCGATGCCGTTTTTGTTGTAGAGCGATACCGACCGGTCGCCAATCGCGACGACCCTGCAGCCTTCGCGGGCAAGGAGCTGGGCGGCGACCGATCCCACGTTGCCGAACCCCTGAATCGCAACCGTCGTTCCCTTCACCGGCAATCCAAGGTGCTGCAGCGCATCCCTCGTGACTATCATGCACCCGCGACCTGTGGCCTCTCGCCTGCCGAGAGATCCACCGAGCTCCACTGGTTTTCCGGTTACAACCGACGTGGTCGTGTGGCCGACATGCATCGAGTAAGTATCCATCACCCAGGCCATCACGCGTTCGTTCGTGTTGACATCCGGAGCCGGGATGTCGGAATCAGGGCCGAGCAGGCTGATGATTCCGGAGGTATATCGGCGCGTGAGCTTTTCGAGCTCGATTGCGCTCATCGCGAGCGGATCGCACTTGACCCCGCCCTTCGATCCGCCGAATGGGATGTTGACGACCGCGCACTTCCAGGTCATCCAGGCGGCGAGCGCCTTCACCTCTTCCAGCGTGACCTGCATGTCGAAGCGGATGCCGCCTTTTGCCGGGCCGCGTGATGTGTTGTAGAGGACGCGATAGCCCTCGTACACACTCACTTCCCCGTTGTCCATCATGACGGGGATCGAGACGATGATCTGCTTTTCCGCCTGGCGGAGTACCTTGTACATCCCGGGCTCCAGATCGAGCAGCTCCGCGGCCTTGTCGAAGCGCGACATCATCGCCTCGAACGGATTCACCTCGTCCAGGAAGCGATCCTTATCCGGTCGAACGAGTTTGTGCGCGGGTATTCGATAATCTGTGGCCATGGTTCCAGGTATCAGCGTAGTGTCGGGAGCCTTCAGGTCACTGGCTTCGAGCGAGGAGGTCGTCCAACATTCGATCGATGTGCTGCTGACCCTCCTCGATTTTCAAGCGCTGTGAAACATACCATAATGACCCGGATTCGGGAGGCCACAGAGACTCGAGCTTCACTGCATCCTTGAGAGTGCAAACGACGAAATCGGAGGCGTGGGCCGATGCCGCAAGATCGCGCGCTTCGCGCGCGGAAAACGCGTGGTGGTCCGGAAAGCTGTGAGGTCGAACGATCGCGCCAAGCTGCGTGAGCTGCTTGAAAAAGGCTTCAGGGCGCGCGACCGCCGCGATGGCGGTTATGTCGGCGCCTTGAATCGCGTGGAGCGGAAGTGTCTGACCCGTAGTCGTGCTTCTAAGCTCCCCTGGCGAGAGGTGCACGGCCGCAGTCGGAATTCCGCGCGCCGCGGCAGAGATCGCGCGCTTCACATCAGCAACCGCTGATCTGTCCGCGGTCTTGCGGGTTACGATGATCAGTGTGGCGCGACGTGCCGCGCTCAACGGCTCACGCCAGGGGCCGGCCGGCAACAACCTGATGGTGCCGGTCCAGGTATCCGCATCGATCAATACAACGTCTGCATCTCTCACCGCGCGGCGATGCTGAAATGCGTCGTCGAGGACGACGACGTCCACTCCCTCGGCGATCGCCTCCCTGATGCCCCGTACCCGATCCCGGGCGGCGATCACCGGTACTCCTGCGTTCAATCGCTCGTGCACCAGGGTCTCGTCGCCACCGTACCCCCGCAGGATGATCGCCGGCGTGAGCCCCCTGTTTTGCAGCTCTCGCGCGAACCACGCGGCGACTGGCGTCTTCCCTGTGCCTCCCACGCTCAGATTCCCGATACTCAGGACGGGAACCGACACATCGTGGGTCTCGAGCAGACCGCGGTCGTACAGCAATCCGCGAGTCGATGCGACCGCCCGATAAAGCGCTTCGGCCGGAGCGAGCAGAGCCCGAGCTGCACGCGCGCGCGGCCCTCGGCCAGTCCAGATCGATGCGAGAGCTTCGCGGAAGTCACCCATTGGCGAGCACAACCGCCGCATTCATCAATGCCTCGAAGCGGGGGCCTTCCTCCGCGGCGGCGCGAGCGGTGGACGCAACCACCGTAGCGGGCGCACCGTACGCCACGGTCACCTTGGCGAATGGCATCGGAATCATGAACCGATCCCAGCTGCGTAGGCGCCAGGCGCGATCGGCAGAGGCGGCGATGGGGACGATCGGAGATCCTGACCGCTGCGCGGCGATCAACGCTCCCGGAGCGAATTTCGCTGCCGGCCCGCGAGGCCCATCCGGCGTGATCGCCACTTCCCGGCCCGCCTCCAGCTCTCGCACCAGTGACAGAAGAGCGCGCTCGGCTCCGCGCGTCGTCGACCCCCGGATCAGTCCGTATCCAAGCGATTCCGCCGTGCGAGCGATCAGCTCGCCATCCCGGTGCTCGCTGATGACGATCTTGATCCGCTGCTCCCGGTGAAACCAGAGGAGCGGCAACAGATGCCCATGCCAGAGAGAGAAGATGAAGGGACGTCGGGCGGCGCGAAGATCGCGAATCACTCCGCCGTTGATTACGCGAAATCTCCACGTTCTGGCGAGAACGTGGAGCAACCCCTTCCCGAGGAGAAGCGCGGCGCGTGAGCGCCAGGGAAAAGCTTCCTCCGCATCGGTCACCGGTTCGAGCTCACCAGCCCGCTCGCCATGCGCGCGACTCTGTCCGCCGCTCCCGGTGAGCCGAGCTTCGAGCGCACCTCGGCCAGTCCGGTGAGCACCGCGCTCCGCCGCGGACTGTCGCGCTCGAAAAGCTCGACCAGCGCGTCAGCCATCCGTTCGGGAACGATCTCGCTCTGAATGAACTCGCGCGCGACTTCACGTCCGGCGACGACATTGACGAGTCCGATGTGGGGTACCTTGACCACGCGCTTCGCCAACGCGAATGAGATGCGACCCGTGCGGTATGCCACGACGAGGGGACAGTCAGCGATCGCTGCTTCGAGAGTCGTCGTACCGCTTTTGCAGAGCGCCGCGTCGGCGGCGCGCAGCACACTGAGCGATGCGGAGTGGACCAACCGAAATGGACATCGCGCCGAGTCGAGCGCGACGGTGGAAGCGACGCTGACGATCACTTCCAATGCCGGCGTGCGGCGCTGGAGCTCCCTGGCGGTCGCTACGAAATCGTCGATGTGCCGGTCGATTTCCTGCTGCCTGCTGCCCGGGAAGAGCGCGAGCACGCGAACGTTCTGCGGAAGGGAAAGCGCTTCGCGCGCTTCCTGCTTCGTCGGCATGTCGATCGCCCGGTCGAGCAATGGATGCCCGACGAAAGTCGCATCGATTCCGTAACCTCGCAGCAGCTGCTCTTCGAACGGCAGGATCACCGCCGCCTTGGTGACGAAGTGCGCGAGCTTCGGAATCCGGCCGGCACCCCACGCCCAGACCTGGGGCGTCACATAATAAAGCACGGGCACACGGGCCTGCTTCGCCGCGGCGGCCACCTTCATGTTGAAGCCGGGATAGTCGATCAGGATGACCAGCGCGATCTCTCCCTGTTGGAGCATCTTTTTCAGGGTGCGCAGAAGCATTAGGTGCCGCGGCACGTGCCGCACGACTTCGAGAAAACCCATGACGCCGAGCTGATTGTCGCGGTGCACCAGCTCTACGCCCTGCTCCGCCAGGCGCGGCCCGCCCACCGCGGCCAGACTCAGCTCCGGCCTCAGGCGGCGCAAAGCAGCGGCGACGCCGGCCGCGTGCAGATCGCCGGAAGCCTCTCCGGCGACAAAGAGGACCTTACGCATGCGGGCGCGCGAATCCCGTCAACGAAGGAAGAGTGTGCTCGATCTCCTTCACGATGCGGAGCGCGACACCGAGGGCAAGTCTTCCCTCCTCTCCCGTGACTACCACCGGTCCCTGACCTTTCAGCGCCGCCACGAAGCTCTCCAGCTCGAGCTTGAGCGGCTCGCCTTCCGGCGCCTCGAGCGGAATCCTGTCGACGAAAGCCGTGATGTCCACTGGCGTCGTGCGCACAGTCAGCGGATCGATATCCGATCGAAGCCGAAAGAATTCACCGCTACCCGCGGCGAGATCGAGCGAGAGATAGCCGCTCTGCTGAAAGATGCGGATCTTCCTCTTCCTCTCCCGCGAGATCCGGCTTGACGTGATGTTGGCGACTGCCCCCGACGTGAACGTCACGCGGGCGTTCGCGATGTCGAGCATCGGCGTCAGCACGGGCACACCGACGGCCGAGATATCCTTCGCCGGCGACCCGACGAGCGTGAGGAGCAGGTCGATGTCGTGGATCATCAGATCGAGCACCACCGCGACATCCGAGCCCCGCGGACTGAACGGCGCGAGCCGCTCGCTGTCGATGAACCTCGGCTTGCTGACGAAGGGCAGTGCCGCGCGCACGGCGCGGTTGAACCGCTCGATGTGGCCGATCTGTACGATCACTCCCCGCTTTTTTGCGAGCGCCAGGAGCGAGTCCGCTTCCTCGAGAGTGGTCGTGATGGGCTTCTCGATGAAAACGTGCTTGCCACTCTCGATCGCCTTGCTGGCGACCGCGAAGTGCGCGGATGTCGGGACGACGATGACGACCGCGTCGGAGACGGCCACCAGATCTTCCAGCGACGCGTGACTCCTGACGGCCAGCTCTTTCTCGACTTCAGTCGCCCGCTGCTGCCTCGTCTCCACGAATCCAGTGAACCGGATTCCCGGAAGGTCGCGCAGAATTCTAATGTGATGAAATCCGAGGCTGCCCGCGCCGATGACACCGACGCGTGGGGTGTCCGTCAAATCACTACTCCCCGCTCACTCGCCTCGACGAATCGTATGAGCTCGTTCACCTCGGGATAGGGCTCCAGCTCCGACTGTGCGCGCTCGATCGCCTGCGTCACATTGAGGTCGGAGCGGAAGAACAGTCGATACGCGCGCTTGAGCTCGCGGATCGTGTCTTCCTCCATGCCGTTGCGCTGGAGTCCCACCGTATTGAGGCCGTAGAGCTTGACGGGGTTTCCGACGGCCTTGAGGAACGGAGGGATATCCTTCGAGACCCTCGAGCAGCCACCGATGAATGCGTTTCGTCCGATGCGCGCGAACTGATGTACCGCGCAGAGACCCGACAGGATCGCCTTGTCGTCGATTGTCACATGGCCGGCGAGCTGCACCATGTTCGAGAGTATGACGCCGTTGCCGATCTGACAGTCGTGACCGAGGTGCACGTAGGACATGAGCAGACAGTTCCGTCCTACCGTCGTCTTGAACGAATGCGCCGTACCGCGGTTGATGGTGGCGTACTCCCGGATCACCGTTCCATCCCCGACCTCGACGGTCGTCTCCTCTCCGGCGTATTTGAGGTCCTGGGGAGCGCCGCCAAGAATGCTGCCGATCCCGACCTGCACCGATCGGCCGAGGGTCACGTTCCGCTCGAGAGTCGCCCTCGGCGCGATGACGCAGCCGTCCCCGATGGTGCATCCCTCGCCCACGATCGCGAACGCGCCTATCTCGACATCGGACCCGATCTCGGCGTCGGGCGAGATGATGGCGGTCGGGTGGACCCGCGACACGGTCATCTATCGCGCACCATCGCCGCCATATCCGCTTCCGCGACGACCTCACCGTCGACCTTTCCGACTCCGCGCATCTTGCACACGCTACCGCGCAGCTGGACGATCTCGATCTCGAATCGAATCTGGTCCCCCGGCTTCACCGGCCGTCTGAACTTCACGTTGTCGAGCGACATGAAGTAGACCACCTTGCTCACCGGATCGTCGATGGATCCCATGATCAGCATGCCGCCCACCTGCGCCATCGCTTCGATGATCAGCACACCGGGCATGATCGGATGCCCAGGGAAGTGCCCCTGAAAGAAGGGCTCGTTGATCGTGACGTTCTTCAGCCCGACGATCCGCTTCTTCTCTTCGATCTCGAGAATCCGGTCCACCAGCAGGAACGGATAGCGGTGCGGCAGCACCTTCATGATGTCTTCGATCGTATACATCCCCGTCTCCTTTCGTCCGGCTTTCATCATCTCCCGCACCAGCGTAACCGTGCCGCGGTGGCTCGGCTTTATCGCCACTATTCGAGCGCGAACCCGCGCGCCTGCCAGCGCCAGATCTCCGACGCAGTCCATCGCCTTGTGCCGCACGAACTCGTCGCTCCAGCGCAGTTCGCCACTCAGAATGTGGTGGTCATCGAGGACCACCGCGTTGTGAAGCGACGCCCCCTTGATCAGACCTTTTGCGCGAAGAGCATCCACTTCGTGAACGAAGCCGAAAGTGCGCGCTCCTGACAGCTCCGCGGCGAACGAATCCTGTGTGACCGTGAACCGGCGAGACTGCTTTCCGATCAGCGGGTGCGGAAACTCGATCGTTACATCGAGCTCGAGCTGCTCGGACGGATACGCCTCGTAGACCGACGCGCCATCGATGATCCTCACCGGCTCGGTGAGATGCAAAAACTCCGGCTCACCGTCCACTACCGCAAGCCCCGCCTCCGAGAGCGCGGCGAGAAAGGGCGCCGCACTGCCGTCGAGAATCGGCGGCTCCGGTCCGTCCATGTCGATCGTGAGGTCGTCGATCCCGATTCCCGTGACGGCGGCGAGAACGTGCTCAACGGTGTGCACAGCCTGCTTGCCTTTGCCGAGCCGCGTGTGGCGCTCGCTTCCGCTGACCTCGCTGACGTGCGCCCGGATGCGCGGAGAGCCCGGGCAGTCGGTGCGGCGAAAAACGATGCCCTGCCGCGATGGGGCGGGCTGAAACGTGATCCGGCATGGAACCCCCAGGTGCAAACCGATCCCCTCCAGCGTGGCTGGACGGGAAAGTGTCGTTCGGCTCACTTGGGTTCCGAGGCGTCCAGCAGCTTCTCCAGGCGGCGCATCATTCCGGCCAATTTAAACAGCGCTCCGGAGGCCCGGAGAGCTTCGCGGTGTGGCCGCGCGGGGTAACCCGACCACGTCTCGCCGGCCGGCACGTCACCGAATACTGCCGCCCGCCCGGCGATCCGCGCTCCCTTACCCACTGTGACATGCCCATTCAACCCGGCCTGCCCAGCGATGATGCAGTCGTCGCCGATCGTTACGGATCCAGCTATGCCGACCTGCGCTATCAGCAGGCAGCGCTCGCCGATGCGAACATTGTGAGCGACTTGCACGAGGTTGTCGATCTTCGTCCCCTTCCCAATGACGGTGTCGTCGATGCTCCCGCGATCGATGGTCGTGTTCGCGCCGATCTCCACGTCGTCACCGACGATGCATCGCCCAACGTGCGGAATCTTGGTGTGGGCGCCACCAGAAAAGACGTATCCGAATCCATCGCAGCCGATCCGCGCGCCGGAATGAATGTTCACGCGCGCGCCGATGGCCGCGCCGGGATAGATCGTCACACCGGGCCAGAGCCTCGACTCTTCGCCGACCGTCGCGCCCGCGCCGACGACGCAGTGCGCACCGATGACTGTATCCGTTCCGATCGCCGCTCCGGCCTCGATCACCGCATACTCCCCGACCGACACTCGTTCGCCCAGCGTCGCGCCCTTTCCGATGCGCGCGGAAGCCGCGACACCCGGAACCGCTGCGGCTTGCGGATAGAGCCTGGGCAGAACCGAGAGCAGCTTCTCGAGCGGCTGCTTAACCAGGATGCGCGCTCGCGGAGCGCCGGCCGCGTCGCGGAACTCCGGATCGATCAGTACGACGCCGGCTTTCGATGTCGCGAGCATGGGCGCGTATTTTCCGCTCGCGAGAATGCTCAGGTGCTGCGCTTCCGCCCGGTCGAGTGGGGCGACTCCGCTTACCGCCGCCTTGCCATCCCCTATCAGCTCTCCGGAAACCAGGGCCGCGATAGCCTCAGCGGTGATGGTGCTAGCACCATCACCGCTGTTTGACTCCTTCGAATCCGGAGATGGGGTCACCGCTTGGGCCGAGTCACTCCCGCCGGCTGTGGAACCGCCCCAACTGGAGCAGCGGGTGGAGAACCCTGCGCCTTGAGGCGCGCGAGGACGCGCTCGGTGAGATCGAGAGTTTTGTCCGCCGCGACGACAACACTCGCCTGCGCGCCTACGTCGAGTATCATCGCGTAACCATCCTCGGCGCGAATCGCTTCGATTACGCTCTGGACTCGCTCCATGATCGGCTTGACCAGCTGGGCCTGGCGTGCCTGCATCGTCGAATCGAGACCACGTGCCCGCGTCTGATACGCGAGCTCACGCTCGCGAATCACCTTGGCGCGCGTATTCCGGGTGGTGGTGTCGAGCCGCGCGGCATCCCGCTCAAACGACGCCATCATCGTTGTAAGCGAGTCGTTCATCCGCTGCAGCTGCTGGCGGTATACCCCGACCTCCCTGTCGAACTGCGCCTCCGCCTCGGCCCGTCCGGGCGCCTGCTGAAGCAGAAGAGCGGAATTGATGTAGCCAAGCTTCGTCGGCGCCTGCGCCATTGCGGTGCCGGCGAGTACGAGCGAAATGGCCAGTGCGATCGAGCACGCACGGAAAAGCACGCGCATTATGACTCCAGTGTTAGAAGAACTGTCCGAGTTTGAAGTGGAGCTTCCAGCCGGGCGTTGGCCGCCCCTGAGCATCCACCTTGTCGAAGCCATACCCAAGATCGACGCCCAAAGGTCCGAGCGGGCTGAGGGTGCTCACGCCGAAACCCGCGCTTCGGAACAGACGCGTCGGATCGAACTCCCGTGGCTTGTTCCAAACATTGCCGCCTTCGAAGAAGGTGTTCAAGTACAGCGACTGGCTGAGCCTGAGGCCCAGTTCGGCCGTCCCGACGAAGTACGCGTTGCCGAACGATCCAAGCGCCGCCTGGTTCTCGCCGGCGCCCGGGTTGTAACCGCTCGGCGTAATCGAGAACTCGTCGTATCCACGGAGCTGCTCGCCGTACTGGGTGCCGCCGAGCGAGAATGATTGGGAATAGAAGAAGGGGCCGGTGCTGCCGAAGACAGCGCCGGCACGCGCGCTCAGACCGGCGATGAACGTCATCGGCTCCGAACCGAGCACGCTGCCGCCAATGCGTCCGATCGGCGCGTAGGAGCGGAGCTCGGTCGTGTAGCGCTGGAACGACGCGCTGCCGCCCAGCGGGCCTCCGTTGAATTGCGCGTTGAAGGACTGCAGACCTCCATCCGCGGGAAATGGAAGCCCGGTTCGCGTGTCGTGCTGGCCGGTTAATCCGAGCGTCGACCGGAAGCAGTTGTTGCACTGGACGGTGCCGAGAAGACCCGTGGTGGCGTACTTCACCTTCTCGCCACCGTAGGAGACGAAGAGTCTGGTGTAGAGCGAGTTCGGTACCGGGAAGCCGAGCTGGATCTGCCCACCGGTGCGGATAGCGGTGCCGAGCTGCGCGACCTGGAAGCGGGATCGCGTATGGTAGGCTGTGAAGCTCCCCGAGATTCGTGACTGCCGGATGTTGGGATCGCTGTAGGTGCCGTTGAAATCGTTGATGTAGCTTCCGTACTGCCACTGTATCTGCGCGCGCTTGCAGCGGCCAAGCAGGTTGGGCTGATCGAGTCCGATGAACCCGCCAAGGCCCGTGCCCTGTCCCATCGAAGCTCCGAAGTTCACGTTTCCGGTGCGTTTTTCCTTCACGTTGAACACGATGTCGACGTCGCCCTGATCACCCGTTGGACGGGTCTCAGGCGCTGCTATCGGGGTCTCGAAGAAGTTGAGGTTGCCGATGTTCTGATAGCTGCGGATCAGGTAGTTTCGGTTGAAGACCTGGCCCGGCGCGAGCACGATCTGCTCCCGGATACATGACTCGTGGGTGTAGTCGTTTCCCGCGATCTCGATGCGGTTGACGATCGCCGGAGAGCGCTCATCGATCTCCCAGCGGAGATTGACCTTGCGCACCGAGTCACCGCCTGGAACTCGCTCGGTGACCGGACGGATCTGCGCGTAGATGTAGCCCTCGTCATTGTACGCTTCGGCCAGCTTCTGCTGCGCTTCTTCCCAGCGCGCGGCATCGAAGGTGTTCGCAGGATTGACGTAGCTGCGACGGAGCAATCCAGCGGCGCGCTGTGTCAGTGTCGCCTGCTGATTGCTGCCGAACGGATAGAAGAGATTGATCTGGTCGGTGGAGAATCGGCGGTTGCCGAGAACCTCGAAGTTGCCGACCGTGTACCTGGGTCCTTCACTGACCGTGATGTCGATCAGCCCCTTGCCGCGCTCGCGGTCCACGATGAGCGTGTCCCTGAGAATACGGAAATCGATGAAACCCCGGCTTCCGTAGAGCTGCGGAAGGCGCTCTGCCAGGTCAGCGGCATACTTCACATCGTCGAACTCGCCGTTCCGCGTCCAGAGGAAGCCCTCCGGCTTGGTCTGCATCGCGCCCACGATGTCAGCGTCGGAGACGCGAGTATTGCCGTTGATGCGAACCCCGGAGATGGCGAGACGCCTCCCCTCGTCGATGCGGAAGTTGATCCCGAGCTTTCCATCGACGATCGTCGATTCCGGCTCGATCCGGGCCAGATAGTATCCCTTGCTCTCGTAGAGCGAGTCGGTGCGCTCGATGGCGCTCGCGATCTTGGCCGGATCGACGGGAGCTCCGGTCGGAAAGCTCAAGCGCTCCCTCACATCCTTGGGAGAGACGCGGTCGGCGCCGATTACCTTGTAGTCGGCGAGGATCGGCCGCTCGCGCACCTGAATGACGAGTGTTGCCTTTCCGGTTCCCGGCGCCACGCGGCAGAGAATCTGCACGTCGTCGAACTGCCCGGTGCCGTAGATCGCCTTGATGGCGCGCTGGATCTCCGTCACGTTCAGCTGGGTGCCCGTGGAAAGCCCGCCAGCAGAACGGACAGCCGCGCTGTCAACGCGGGAATAGCCGGTGACAATGATCGATTCAGGCGTCGCGCAGACCCCCGGCGCGGACTCCTGCGCGAACGCCGGGACCGCACCTGAAGCAGCAATTACCAGCAGGAATGAAGCTGTTTTCCGCATCACACAAATATACACTAATGGGTTTATTGGAGGTCCTCGCCGCGAGCGAGTACGGCTATTAGACAAAAGGGCTGCCGGAGAGTTGCTTCCTCTCCGGCAGCCCTTCTTGGCGGCGGTTCTCGGTCTTACGTCTTTGCGGTTCCGCTCAGGACGCGGAACTCGAGCTTTTCGCCATCCGCAGCGAGATCGACCTCGATCTCGTCCCCCTTCGCGAACTCGGCGAGAAGGATCTTCTCCGAGAGCGGATCCTCGATGTACTTCTGGATCGCCCGCTTGAGGGGACGCGCGCCGAACCTCTCGTCGTAGCCGTGCTTGACGAGGAACGCCGAGCCTGCTTCCGTCAGCTTGAGCGTCAGCTCCTCATCGCCCAGCCGCTTCTGTACAGCCTTGAGCAGGATGCCGACGATCTCGCCGATGTTCTCCTGCGAAAGCGGGTGGAACACGATGACGTCGTCGAGACGGTTGAGGAACTCGGGATTGAAGACGTGCTGCATCTCCTCCTTCACCTTTTCCGAGATCCGGTCGAAGTTCGACTTCATGTCCGGAGCGTGGAACCCGAGACCGCGGCCCTTGGTGATGTCGCGGGCTCCGACGTTCGAGGTCATGATCACGACAGTGTTCTTGAAGTCGATGACTCGCCCGTAGTTGTCGGTGAGGTGACCCTCGTCGAGAACCTGGAGCAGAATGTTGAACACATCCGGGTGCGCTTTCTCGATCTCGTCGAGCAGCACGACGCTGTACGGCTTGCGGCGGACGGCCTTGGTAAGAGTTCCCGAGTCCTCGTAACCGACGTAGCCCGGAGGCGCGCCGATCAGGCGTGACACCGAGAACTTCTCCATGTACTCGCTCATGTCGACGCGAATGAGGGCGGACGGATCCGCGAACAGGAACTTGGCGAGGGCGCGCGCTACCTCGGTCTTGCCGACGCCGGTGGGGCCCGAAAAGATGAACGAGCCGATCGGGCGGTTGGGGTCCTTGAGACCGGCACGGCTGCGGCGGATCGAGCGCGCGAGTGCGTTGATCGCCTCGTCCTGCGCGACGACGGAGGCGTGCAGCTCCTCTTCCATGCGCAGCAGTCTCGCCGTCTCCGCCTCCTGAAGGCGCATGACGGGAATTCCCGTCCAGCGGCTCACGATGAAAGACACCTCCTCCTCGCCCAACACGGGTCGGTGCGACTGGCGGTGCTTCTCCCACTCTTCCTGTTTGCGGCGAATGTCGCCCTGCAACTCGCGCTCGCGGTCGCGGAGCGATGCAGCGCGCTCGAAGTTCTGGTCGCGGACCGCTGCTTCCTTGTCGACGTTGACGGCGTCGAGCTGAGCCTTCAGCTCTGCAACCGCCGGCGGCGGGGACTGGGTCGCGAGACGCGCGCGGGCGCCCGCCTCGTCGATCACATCGATCGCCTTGTCGGGAAGGAACCTGTCCGTGATGTAGCGCTCCGACAGCTTCGCCGCCGATTCCAGCGTCGTGTCGGGGATCGTCACCTTGTGGTGCTCCTCGTACTTCTTGCGGAGCCCCTTCAGGATCTCGACTGTCTCGTCGACCGTAGGCGGCTCGACGATCACGGTCTGGAAGCGGCGCTCGAGAGCGCCGTCCTTCTCGATGTACTTGCGATACTCGTTCAGGGTCGAGGCCCCGACGCACTGGAGCTCGCCGCGCGCAAGCGCCGGCTTGAGCATGTTGCTGGCGTCGATCGCGCCTTCGGCCGCACCAGCGCCGACGAGCGTGTGCAGCTCGTCGATGAAGAGGATGATATTCTTGTTCTGAGCGATCTCGTTCATGACCGCCTTGAGACGCTCCTCGAACTGGCCGCGGTACTTGGTGCCCGCGATCACCGCCGCCATGTCGAGCGACAGGACGCGGTTGTCGCGCAGCGAATCCGGGCACTCGCCGTTCGCGATGAGCTGAGCGAGACCCTCGACGATCGCCGTCTTGCCGACGCCCGGCTCGCCGATGAGGACAGGATTATTCTTCTTGCGCCGCGTGAGGATCTCCATCACGCGCTCGATCTCCTTGGCGCGGCCGATGGTCGGATCGAGCTGATTGTCGGCGGCGAGCTGCGTCAGGTCGCGGCAGAAATGGTCGAGCGCGGGAGTCTTGGATTTTTTCTCTCCCTTGCCGCTCTGTGTCTGTGTCGTACCGGGCGTGCCCTGTGAAGCGGCGGGGCTGCCTCCATGCGGCATCTCGGTCCCAAGCAGGCGAAGCGTCTCGGCCTTGGCGGCGTCGAGATTCACGCCGGCATCGGTCAGCACCTGTGCGGCGATTCCCTTTTCCTCGCGCAGGAGTCCGAGCAGGAGGTGTTCGGTACCGACATAGCCGTGACTTAGGTCACGAGCCTCGCCCATGGCGAGCTCGAGAACCTTCTTGGCGCGCGAGGTATAGGGAAGATCCGGGCCGGTGGCAGCCGCTGCCTTTCCCTTCTTGACGGTCTCCTCGATCTTCTGCTGAATCTCGTCGAGGTCGACGCTGAGGTTTTGCAGGACCGCGGCGGCGACTCCCTCGCCCTCGCGAATGAGTCCGAGCAATATGTGCTCGGTCCCGACGTATTCGTGGTGGAGGCGTGCCGCCTCCTCACGCGCCATAGCGAGAACCTTCCGGACTCGCTCTGTGAAGTTATAGCCGTTCATCTCTGCCATCCTCAGTGCGGTTCGCGTGTGCGCAGTTGTCAACGGTCAGGTATGACAGTAGCGCCCGTATTCTCCCGCCTACCCCTATACAGCCTTATCAGCGAGCGTTTCCCGCACGTATCGAGCGCGCGCGACATTCGCTTCGCTTTCCGTCAGCGCTCTCCCCTCGGAATGCCCGAGGTGCGCCAACTGACTAAAAATCAGGAGCTTGTTGAGGGTATATACACTGAGACCGCTTATCAGTTTCAAACCGACAGCCAGTCGCACGCCGCTCAGGTAATTCATCGCTTCATCGAAGCTCAAGCTGCGTGCATAGCGGAGCGTGCCGAACGCCCGCCACAACTTGTCTTCTATAATATAACCCGCATCGCGCAGCAGGACCCGCCGCGCTTCTTCTTCGCGCTCGATTACATGTCTTACGACGCGTACGAGGTAATCGAGTAACTCACTCTCCGACCGTCCAAGCGTGGTCTGGTTCGAAATCTGGAAGAAATTCCCGACCACTTCGCTCCCTTCCCCGTACATCCCCCGGTAGGTCAGGCCCACCTGCTGGAGGCCCGCCAGGACCTTCCCGATCTCCTTGGTGAGTACCAGCCCGGGAAGGTGAATGAGAACCGAAGCGCGCAGACCCGTCCCGACGTTCGTGGGACAGGCCGTGAGGTAGCCGAACTCGTTGTGGAAGGCGTAGGGAACGCGGTTCCCCAGCTCCAAGTCCAGGCGCTCCAGCACCCCGAACGCGTCGGCGACGTGGAATCCGGAGTGGAGCGCCTGGAGGCGGAGGTGGTCCTCTTCGTTCACCATTATCCCGACGCCCCGCGACAGGTACACGGCCGCGCCCGTCCGAACCGGCTGCTCGTTGAGACCCGCCAGCTCCTTGCTGACGAGGTGACGCTCGTGCAGCAGAAGCCGGTCCTCGGGCGAGAGCTCGTCGACGCGCAGCAGCACGCCGTCCTCGATCGAGTGCAGGCTGGCGAACGCTTCGCGCACCTGCGTAAGAATGCGGAGACGCTCTCCATCCCGCGCGCGCGGCGTAAAGGCGTAGCCTTCGAGATTGCGTGCTAGCCGGATTCGCGTGGAGATGACGATGTCGGCGTGCTCGCCGGAAGCGTCGAGCCAGCTGGCCCCGCCATCGGGAAGAAGCGAGAGATCGAGCATCACTCGATTCCCCGCAGCTTGTCGCGGATGTCGGCGGCCAGCTCGAACTGCTCAGCTTCGACGGCGCGCTTGAGCCTGTCCCGCAGCTCGGTGACGCTCGAGACGTGCGGAAGCTCCGACGGAAGCGGCGCGACATAACGGCGTCCGATGTGTCTCGAGTTGCCGTGAACTCTGCGGAGCAGGTCGCGCAGGCTCGATTCGAACGCATCGTAGCAGTGCGCGCAGCCAAGACGGCCAGTGGCGCGGAAATCAGCCAGTGTGCCGGAGCAGAACGAACAGTTCACCGGCTCGCCCTTGGCGCCGGGCATCTGCTCGTGGATCGTCTGCAGGAAATTGTTGATCTGAGGCTTCGCCGCGTTGACCGTCGTCTCGACTCCACGCTCGGCAGCGCATTTCTCGCACAGATGCAGCTGTCTGACCCCGCTCCCCTCGATTTCAGTGAGCTGGATCACCGCTTCGCCATCCTTGCACAGATCGCACACCATTTATACGACGACCTCGTCAACCGCTGTCTGCATCAGCCGGCCACCCTCGAGCAGCAGCACCCTGCTGGCGCGCGCGGCGAGACTCCGGTTATGAGTTACGACGACCATCCCGATCTCGAGGTCATTCACGACCTCGGTCAACAACTGGTGCAATATCTCGGCGTTCCGACGGTCGAGATTCCCCGACGGCTCGTCGGCGAGAAGGACCTGTGGATCCATCGCCAGCGCACGGGCCACCGCCGTCCGCTGCTGCTCCCCACCTGAAAGCTCAGCCGGACGATGCGTCATTCGAGCGCTCAGACCAACCCGGGCCAGAAGCTCGGCGGCCCTGCTGCGGGCCTCGTCTTCCGACCGTCCGCCGATACGCAGTGGCATCATAACGTTCTCCAGCGCGGAGAACTCGCGCAGGAGGTGATGAAATTGAAACACGAAACCGACGGTACGGTTCCGCAGCAGCCCGAGCTCCGTCTCGTCCCGACCGTGGACCGGCTCGCCACCGATCACCACGTAGCCACGGGTGGGTTTGTCGAGCGCGCCGAGCACGTGCAGCAGCGTGCTCTTCCCCGCGCCGCTGGCCCCGACGATGGCGATCATCTCGCGACGGTGGACGGCGAGATCGACGCCGCTCAGAACGTGGAGAACGCTCCCATCGCCGCCGAGGTAGGTCTTGTGCAGATCATGCGCTTCGAGGACGGTCATTGTCATTCGTGTCTGATCGCCTCGATCGGGAAGAGGCGCGACGCCTGGATGGACGGATATACGGTAGCGATCGCGGCGATGGCGATGCTGGCGAGGATGATCCACATGATGTCGGCCGGCTGTGTCGCCACCGGCAGGTGGTCGATGAAGTAGACCTGCGGGTCGAGCTTGATGAACTTGTATTTGTCGAGGGCGATCGCGGCGCCGAATCCGATGAGCAGCCCCAGCACCGTTCCAACCACGCCGATCACGACGCCCTGGGCGAAGAATATCCGGCGGATGGATCTGGCCGGCATCCCCATCGCCTTGAGAATGCCGATCTCCTTCGTCTTGTCGGCCACCACCATGGTCAGCGTGCTGACGATGTTGAACGCGGCCACGAGCACAATGAGGAGAAGGATCACGCCCATCCCGAGCTTCTCGAGCTTCAGCGCCTGGAAGAGAGAATGATTCTGTTCCTCCCAGTCGACGGTGCGAAACGGCCAACCGAGCGCGGCGACGAGCTGAGGCGCGACGGTCGACGCCTGCCAGCGGTCGGCGGTCTTCACCTCGATGCCGGTGATGCCATCCCCCAGTCCCGCCAGCTCCTGCGCCTTGTCGAGAGCGATGAATGCGTAGGCGTTGTCGTACTCGTACATGCCCGTCGACACGATTCCCGTCACCTCGAACCGCTCGATCCTGGGCACGAATCCGCCCGTCACGGCATTCATCTTCGCACCGCCGGCGGAGAGGAGATTGATGCTGTCGCCCGGCCACTTGTTGAATCGCGCCGCCAGGAGCTTGCCGAGGACGACGCCGCGCCGCTGACCATCGGAGCTGGCGAAGCGGAAGTCACCCGAGATCGCATGCGAGCGGATGGTCGTCACGTCCGGAACGCCGCGCCCGGCGGGAAGGATGCCGACTACGTACACGCCGCCCGCGTAATCGTGACCCGTCGTCATCAGCGCCTCGGTGAGAACGAAAGGAGCCGCCGTCACGACGCCGGGCTGCTTGCGCACCTTCTCCAGCGTCTTCGGCCAATCCGTGATCTTGAGGCCCTCTCCGTAACTCAACACGCGGATGTCGGGGCTGCCGACGAGAATCTTCTCACGCAGGTCGTGCTGCAGCCCGTTCATGACGCCGATGATGACGATGAGCGCGCTCACTCCGACCATCACGCCGCCGATGGCGATGATGCTGATCAGGGACAGTAGCTTGGAGCCGCGCCGGCTGCGCAGGTACCTCCAGGCGATCTGGAGCTCGAGCTTCGTCACTCCGGCCTCATCGTTGGAAAGAGAATCACGTCGCGAATGTTCGTCGCGCCCGAGAGATACATGAAGAGCCTGTCTACTCCGATTCCCACTCCGCCCATGGGAGGCATTCCATATTCCATGGCCCGAAGATAATCCTCGTCCACGCTTCCGGCCTCCTCGTCGCCGGCAGCGCGCAGCTTCGCCTGCGCCTCGAATCTGCGGCGCTGGTCGAGCGGGTCATTGAGCTCGCTGAACGCGTTGGCCATCTCCTTCCCGTTCGCGAAGAGCTCGAACCGCTCGGTGAGAAGCGGGTTGCCGCGCTTCGGCTTCGCCAGCGGCGACAGCTCCACCGGATAGTCGATGACGAAGGTCGGCTCGTTCAGCTTTGACTCTACCAGGGCCTGAAACATCTCGTCGAGCAGCTTTGGCCTGCTGAGCGTCGCGGCCTTGTCGACCCCTACGCGCGCGGCAAGCGAGCGCAGCGAGGCGTCGTCGGCAGCGGTGACGTCGAAGCCGGCAGCCGTATTCAGAGATGGAACCCACTCGATGCGCCTGAATGGACGGTGGAACAGCGGCACTTGAGGGGCGAGCTCGGGAACCGATCGGACGGCATCCGCGACTCTCTCGAGAAGCAGCTCCACGAGATCCATCATTCCGGTGTAGTCCGCGTACGCCTGATAGAGCTCCAGCATCGTGAACTCGGGATTGTGCGTCCGATCGATCCCCTCGTTCCGGAAATCGTGGCCGATCTCGTAAACACGCTCGAGCCCACCGACAACGAGCCTCTTGAGATACAGCTCGTCGGCAATGCGCAGATAGAGCGGCATGTCGAGCGCGTTGTGCACCGTCGTGAACGGACGCGCCGCCGCTCCTCCGTACAGTGGCTGAAGGATCGGCGTCTCTACCTCGAGAAAATCACGCTCGTCCAGGAAGGAGCGGATGGCGCGTGTCATCCTCGACCGCGCGACGAAGAGGGCGCGCACCTCGGGGTGTACCGCGAGGTCCGCGTACCGCTGCCGGTACCGCTGCTCCGGATCTGCGAATCCCGAGTGGCGCACGACCTGGCCATTCACTTCCTCTTCCTTGCCGAACGGAAGCGGGCGCAGCGATTTGGCGAGGAGCTCCACGGCATCCACGCGGACCGTGACCTCCCCCGTGCGCGTCCGGAACAGCGGGCCGTGCACGCCGACTATGTCACCCAGGTCGAAGTGCGCGAGGTGCGCGTAGCGCTCGTCGCCGAGCTGGTCCCGGCGGAAATAGAGCTGGATCTTTCCGGTCGCGTCGGCGAGGTGCGCGAAGGTCGTTTTCCCGTGCGAGCGCCACGCCACGATCCGCCCCGCGAGACTGACGGGCGCGCCCTGCTCCGCATCGCCGAGGAGCGTTTGCGCCTGTGCGGCGGTGTTCTGGCGATCGTAGGAGTAGGCGTAAGGTGCCACGCCGGCTGCCTCGAGGGCTTCGAGCTTCTCTCGGCGCGCCCGGAGAACGAAGTTGAGGTCGTCGCTCACGCCGCCGCCGTCGTCGAGCCGCCGCCCTGCTTGAGATAGGCTTGAATGAATGGATCGATCCCGCCGTCCATCACCTTTTGCACGTCGGGAATCTTGAGCTCCGTGCGATGGTCGTTGACCATCGTGTAGGGCTGGAACACGTAGCTCCTGATCTGACTGCCAAAGCTGACGTCCGACTTCGTCGCGTCGAGCTCGGCCTTGTGCTGATCGCGCCGCTCCACCTCCGCCTGATAGAGCTTGTTCTTGAGCATCTTCATCGCGGTCGACTTGTTCTTGAACTGCGACCTCTCCGCCTGCGACGCGACGACTGTATTCGTGGGAATGTGAGTGATGCGAACCGCGGAGCTCGTCTTGTTGACGTGCTGGCCCCCTGCGCCGGAAGCGCGATAGACGTCGATGCGCAGATCCTCCTCGTTGATATCGATGTTGATCTCTTCGTTCACGACTGGATAGACGAACACCGAAGCGAAGCTGGTGTGGCGTCGCGCGTTGGCGTCGAAGGGAGAGATACGGACGAGGCGGTGCACGCCGGTCTCCGGGCGAAGGAACCCGTACGCGTATTGACCGCGGATCTCCAGCACGGCGCCCTTGATGCCAGCCTCCTCGCCTTCGCTCTCGTCGAGCACGGAGATCTCGAACCCGCGCCGCTCCGCCCATCGCACGTACATGCGCATCAGCATCTGCGCCCAGTCCTGCGCCTCCGTCCCGCCGGCGCCGGCGCTGATCTCGAGCTGCGCATCGCGAAAATCATCCGGGCCGCGAAGGAGCGATCTCACCTCGAACGAATCGAGATCGTCGCGGAGCTGCGATGCCTCGGCGTCGAGCTCGCGCTCCATTTCCGGCTCCGGGGTCTCGGCGAGGAGCTCATCGAGCTCGAGTGCGCCTTCAGTGCGGCCATGAAGCTTGTCGTACGGGTCGATCCAGTTGCGCAGCGTCTTCACTTCCTGGAGCACTGCCTGCGCCTTCTCCTGGTTGTTCCAGAAGCCGGCGTCGGCCATCTCCCGATCGAGGACGCTCAGCCGAGCGCGCTTGCCGTCGATGTCAAAGATACCTCCGCAACTCCGCCAGTCGCTCTCTCGAGTGCTTCAACCCGCGACTGCGCTCGCTTTCCGCCATTGACCCGCACCCCTAGAAGATTTTCTTGCCGGCACCCAGCACTTCGTTCAGTGCTTCCTGGAAGTAGGTGGTGCTCTCCGCAAGCTGCTGTCCTACCTGCGCAATATACTCCTCGAAGCTCTTCTTGATCTCCTCCCTGAAGAGCTGCTTCAGCGTTCCTTCGCGGAGTCCTTCCGCGTGCTTGGCCGGGTGGTAGGTGATGATGTCGGACACGAGGGCTCGGGCCAGCCGCTTCGCGCGCTGATTGGGATCCTTGGAAAGAAACGGGTTGACCGGACGGCGCGCTCCGGGCGGGGTGTTGGAGCCGACGGGCGACGTCGGCGTAGGTGGTGCGGGTCGTGCGGGCGCCGGAATGTAGGGTGGTGCGGCAGGCGTGGGCGCGACGGCTGGTGCCCGCTCCACGTGCTCCTGTTTTGGCCGTGGCGCGGTCGGGGTGGAAAATGGCGGAGAGTCCCAGGCGCTCTGGGATTGCGGGGCGGAGCGCGGTCGCGGCTGCGCGGGAGTTTCTCCGGTGGGAGTCGCGGCGCGCGGTGACCCGGTCACCGGAGTATTGGCTCCCGTGGGCGCGGGAATCGGGATGATTCCGCTGCAAACCGAGCAGCGGGCGCGAACGCCTGTCGGCGGGACCTTGGCGGGATCGACGCGGAAGATGGAGCGGCAGTCGGGGCAGCTGACGTTCATTCCGACTCTCCGGCCTGGCGAGCATCACGGATCGCCGGCAGCGGCTCCTGCGGCGTAGCACGATCGTCGCTGCGCCGGTCGACAGTATAGACCGAGCCGGGCAGGCTCTTGGCGTAGGTCTTCATCTCCGTAGCAAGCTGGCTCGCCTGCCGTGCCGAGGTCAATGTGCGGCGCAGATTCGTCACGACTCCGATCGAAAGTGTCATCAGCGGAACGCGATCAAGGTGACCCCTTCGGTCCTTTCCGAAGAAGTACCCCGCCCGCCTGTCCTGCTCCGAGTACTGATATGGGGAGAGAAGATCGAACGTCGCCACAATCTCTCCGCAGACCGAGGGGATGGCGTTGTAGGGAATGACGAAGATAAAATCGTCACCCCCGATGTGGCCAATGAACCCGTTCTCGCCGCAGGTGCCCTTCACCACGTCGTGCAGAAGCTTGGCCAGTATGCGGATCACCCGGTCGCCTTCGTTGTAGCTGTAGCGGTCGTTGAATTCCTTGAAGTGATCGAGATCGGCGTAGCAGACCGCGAAATAGTCCCCGAGTGCGAGACGCCGTCCGATCTCCGCCTCGATGGCTGAAGTACCAGCGAGCCTCGTCGACGGATGGACGACCAGGTCGCGCTCCGAGCGAATGAGCATTGCCGTCAGCCGGCGTATCGCCTCCGGCGCCTGGATTCCGTCCCGAATCACCTCGTCGGCCCCCGCGTCGAAAGCCTCGGAGAGCGCCTCAGTCTTCTTGCCGCACAGGACAGCGCAGGGCACGACCGCCGTGTAGGAGTCTCTCTTGACTCTCTGGAGCGCGGCGAGGGCGGCTTCGACCTTCCGGCGCGCATCGAACACCACGAAACGCGGGCGCGCGCGCAGTCCAAGGGACATGAGCTCGTCAGCGGAGCTCAGACTCACCACGGACGCGTCCTGAGCGGTTATCCAGGCGCTCACGTGCGCCGGGAGAGGCGCACCATCGGGCAAGAAGCGTATTGCGTTTGGCTGCTGCAAATCTGGGCGGTCCCGGGTGGCCGTGTGTGTCAGAAGAAGAAGAATGCAACGCCAAGCACTGCGTACGCGAGGAGCAGGAAAAGTCCTTCGAGCCAGTTTGATTCCGCGTCCCTCATCACGGAGGTGGCCACCGCCACGGAGAGCGCGATGCTCGCGACCTCCATTTGGGTGAACGCCAGATCCATTCGCTGCCCGAACACCACGCCGAGAAACACCAGCAGCGGACCGATCAGCAGGGCGACCTGAATGCTCGATCCAACCGCGACGTTGATCGCCAGATCCATTCTGTTCTTCATCGCCATCAGGATCGCCGAGCTGTGCTCGGCGGCATTGCCGATGATGGGAACGAGAATGATTCCGACAAAAAACTCCGAGAGGCCCATCACCTTGACGGCCTCTTCGGTTGCCGAAACGAGAACCTCCGACACGACCCCTATCGCCACCGCCGATGCGACGAGGATGGTCAGTGCCTGTTTTGACGACCAGTGCGGGGCCACAGTCACTTTCGGGCCGGCTTCTTCGGTGAGGAACGCCGAGCGGTGAGTGCGCAGTGAATAGAGGAGAGAAAAGCCGTAACCGGAGATCAAAAGCGCCGCCACGTAGTAGGACATCCGCTGCGTGGCGACTCTCCCCGGATCAGGGTGGAGATACTGGAACAGGGCGGGCACGAGCAATCCGAACGCGGCGATTACGAGCACGGTGGCGCTGAATCCGGCGAGGTGGGGATTGAAGCGCTGCACCTTGAACTTGAGGCCGCCGGCGAACAGCGCGGCACCGAGCACCAATAACAGGTTTCCCAGTATGGAGCCGGTGATCGAAGCCTTGACCAGATCGATGAGCCCGGCGCGCAGCGCCATGGCCGCGATGATGAGCTCGGCGAGATTGCCCATCGTCGCGTTGAGCAGGCCACCGATGGCGGGACTGGTTCGCTCCGCCACGGCCTCGGTCGCGGCGCCCAGAACGCCCGAGAGTGGGATGATCGCCAGCGCGCTCAGGGTGAAGACGGCGATCGGAGGCCAGTGCAGCAGACGCGAGAGTATGGCGATGGGGACGAAGACGAGAAGCGCGTAGAGGAATCTCATCTACGCACCACGAAACGAAGCGGCTCGCCGCGAGATCCGATCAAAACAGGTAACGCAGCGACAGATAGGTGGGCGGCTGCCCGTCATCGGCGGGCAGTCCACCGAACATGCGCGCGATGTCGAAGACGAAGGGGCCGCTCTGGAGGCCGAAGCCAAGCGATGCGCTGGCGTCGCCACGATGGTCGTGGCCGACGTAGCCGGCGCGGAGATGCACCTTGCCCTGATAGACGACATCGGTCCCGAACCGGATGGCCTTTCCACCAAAGCTTCGCGAATCGATGAAGCTGCCGGCGGCGCGAACCTCCATGTCCTTGACGTAGCGATCGATGAACCTGAGCCGGTACAGCGCGCCGATCTCGAGCTGCGTCGGGAGTGGATTTCGCTGGTTGGTGCCATCGGTGTTTAGCTTTCCGCCGAGGTTGCGGATGGCAATGCCGAAAGTAAGCGGAGCTCCAACGCTCATCTGGTACTGCGCGCCGATGTCAGCGGCGCTCGAGCTCTCCGACAGCGTCCCGACGCTGATGCACTGGCCGGAGCAATCCACGCGGAGCTGCACGACCTTGTAGTTCAGCCCCGCGCTCAGGCGCTTGCCGATCGTCGCCGCGTACGTTCCGGCGAAGACGATGTTGCGGGGAAGAATCACGCCGATCGGCTGGCCGAACTCGTCCGTGATCTGCTGTTCCCCAATGTTCAGGATGTTGATCGAGATCGCGCCTGTGCCGTGCTCGCGGGTCGGCAGCACGAATGTCAGCGCGTCGCCGACTCCCGCGAGCGTCCTCGAGTGATGAATGGCGAGCTCTCGCTTGTCCTGTCCGCCGATCGAGGATGGATTCCACCAGATGCCCTCACTGCCGGGCCTGGCGGCCACCATCGCCTGTCCCATTCCGACCGCCTGTGCGCCGGTGGGAAGGAGAAGGAAGAGCGCGCCCTCGCTTCCGGCTCCGCCCTGCGCCGAGGAGGAGGCGGGAACGAGCGCGCCGAGCGCGAGACTAGAGAGGAGTCGCCTCATCAATCAGCATGATGGGGATGTCGTCGCGCACGGCGTACCGCAATCTGCACTTGTGACAGACGAGAGCCTGTTCGGGTTCACGGTACTCGAGCTCGCTCTTGCACTTGGGACACACGAGAATCTCCAGAAGACGCGGTGACAGGCTCATTTTCCTTTTCCTGAAGCGAGTTGATAGCCGAACCTCGACAGACTGCCCGGATTCTTGCGCCAGTTGGCGAGGACCTTGACCCATAGGTCCAGGTAGACCTTTTCCTGAACGAGCGCTTCTATCTTCTTCCGCGCGGCCTCGCCGAGCTTCCGGATCTGCGCGCCCTTTCCGCCAATGATGATCGCCTTCTGGCTGTCGCGCTCCACATAAATTACTGCGCGGATGTAGAGAGGGGAGCGTCCCTCACGATATTCCTCGATCTGAACCGCGACCGAGTAGGGCACTTCGTCGTGCAGCTGCTCGAGCACGGTCTCGCGCACGAGCTCGGCGACGAAGAAGCGGACTGGCTGCGTGCTGATCTCGTCTTCGGGATAGAGGAAGGGGCTTTCGGGAAGATGTTGTGCCACGCGCTCCATCAGCTCGGCGATCCCCTCACCCGTGAGCGCGGAAATGAGGGCAGCGTTGCTGTTTGCGGCGAGATCTTCCCGCCGCGCGGGTGGGAGTGCGTCGACTTTGTTGAGCGCGATCACCACCGGGGCTTTGGGTGCTTTCTCGAGATTCGCCGCTTCGGCGAGTAATGGCGGCGTGCCCTCGGTCGCGTCGGCGAGGTAGATGATGACATCGGCCTCATCGAGGGCGCGCACCGCGGTGCGCCGCATGGCTTCCTGGAGCGGGTAGCGGGGGTTGAGGAGCCCGGGGGTGTCGAGGATCACCATCTGCGCATCGGCGGTGGTGTGGATGCCGACGACGCGATCGCGAGTCGATTGTGGCTTGGGACTGGTGATGCTGAGCTTCTGGCCGACGATGCGGTTCAGGAGCGTGGACTTGCCGACGTTCGGCTTTCCGACGACGGTGACGATTCCGGTACGGGGCATCTCGGAAGCTAGCCTTTCGAGGGAAAAGAAAAAGGTTCGGGCGATGAACGACGTGAAAAAGAGAGAAGCCAGGCTGCGAGCTCCCAGCTTACAGCTCTCAGCTACGAGCTTCCCTACGTCGGGATGTTCCGTAACCGGATGAAAGCACAGGCAATTGCAGTTTCTCTCACGCCAATGAGAGAAGTCGCCGTCGAAGGCAGCCGGTGGCTGACCGCCGGTAGCTGGCAGCTGGTGGCTTGGCCTTTCGCAGTTGCAGTTGCAGTAAACGAAAAGGCCGCCCAGGAAATCCTGAACGGCCTTTTCAACGAGGTGCCGGCGACGGCCTACTCTCCCGCATCCTCTCGGACGGAGTACCATCGGCGCTGCAGGTCTTAACGACCGTGTTCGGAATGGGAACGGGTGTGGCCCCTGCGCTCTAGTCGCCAGCGAAATCGGTTGTCAAAAAACGAGAAGCTGGGGCGGCAGGATTCGAACCTGCAACTTCCGGATTAACAGTCCGGCGGTCTGCCAGTTGACCTACACC
>CAYMKQ010000016.1:0-14415 GCA_964391175.1 uncultured Gemmatimonadaceae bacterium
CTGCGACCTCCTGGTTGCAAACCAGGCGCTCTCCCAGCTGAGCTAACGCCCCTCGACGCGAAATATAGACGCACAGACGGCGCGCAGACAACGCGCATTTCGTGTGCGCGTCCGCGGGAGCGCGGCGTCGTACCGCTCGCTACTCGTGCGCCGGCAGCGGCTCCATCGTCCGCGGATCCACGGGGATCTGCACCTCGTCCCTGTAGGGAGAGGTCATGAGCGTCACACGCATACGCGGGAACGCGTCCATGAACGCGAGATAGCAGAAGCCCCACGTTCCCAGATAGCCTAGCGCCACCCCGAGCTCCCAGATCCCCAGCGGCAGGTTCCCGACGAGCCCGTGTATGGAGGGATAGACCTCGAGATACCGGTGTAGCCACAACCCGATTACCGTCGAGGTCGCGAACAGCGCCATCGTCGGCAGGAAGAGCTTTGCCGCGCGCGACAACAGTCCGAAGAACGGGATGATGAACATCAACGCGACGGTGATGAGCGTGGGAATTCGCCACGCGTCGATGAGCCGGAGCCGCATCCAGTGCGTCTCCTCAGCCAGGTTTCCGTACCAGATCACGAGGTACTGCCCAAAGGTGAGATAGCCCCAGAACGCCGTGAACGCGAAGCACAGCTTGCCGAGGTCGTGGAAGTGTTTGTCCTCGATGAGGTCGTAGCGTCCGAGATATCTGCGCCACGCCATCACCAGCAGCGTCCAGCTGGCGAGCGCCGTGACCCATCCGCCCATGAAGAACCACCAGCCGTACATGGTGCTCTGAAAATGCGGATCCAGGGACATCGAGAGATCCCACGAGAGCACGATCCATCCGTACGCGAAGGCGAAGGCGAGGAAAACGGCGAGCTTTCCCTGCAGCGAGTGCGTGGAGTGAAGCTCGCGCCGCTCGTCCCTGAATCCCCTGCGCATGCGCTCGCGAATCCGACGCGCCCACTTCGCGCCCGCCTCGGGAACGAGGCCGACGTCGAGCCGCACCGAGGTATAGATGTACCAAAGGCTCAGCACCGTAATGATCAGATAAGTGAGAAGCGCGCGCGGAATGAGGAACGACGGATCGAGGTAGATGCGCTTCTCGGGGAGGTGGGGCGTCTCGTGAGTCCACCAGAAGATGTGATCTCGCCCGACGACGAGAATGAGAACGAGGAGCACGAAGGCGACGGGCAGAAACGCGACGTAGCCCTCGAGAAGTCTGATGATGGGCCTCGACCATCGCGCGGTCGTGATGCGCTGCACGCCGACGAACACGACGCCGGCCGAGGAGATGCTGGTGAAGTAGAGCCAGTTGATCAGCAGCGCCTGCCACGCCCGGTCGGGCTGTACGAACAGCCCGATGACGAAGATCAGCAGTCCCACGGCAGCCAGCACGAGGCAAATCACCTTCAGCCGGCCTGGCGTCGGCCGCTCGGTGCCCGAGAGAATCTCCTCTCTGGTAGGCATGTGGATGTCGTGCGCGCTCATCGGGTCGCTCCCCGAACCGCGGTATCCGGATTCGGTCCGGCCGAATCCTGTAGAGCGGCGGCCCCAAGCGAGTCGGAGTGGCCGGTCCGCAGCACACTCCGGGGGTTGAAGAATGGCGCGGGCGCAGTCGGACCAATTCTGGATGGTCCAGGCAGCATTCCACCCGTCACTCCCGGAGCGGCGAGCGGACCTACCGCAACACTTCGCCCGCCGGCTCCCTGCAATCCGCGGATGTAGTTCACCACATCCCACCGGTCCAGCTCTTCGATGCGGTTGTAGGGGGGCATCAAGCCGCGCCCGTTCCGGATCATGCCGTAGACGTATCCATCGCTTCGGGACTTCGTCATGTCGGTCACGATGCTGATTCCCGGCATCCCAAATCTGGTGGCGGGACCGTCTCCCATGCCGCGATCACCGTGACACACCGCGCAGTTGATTTGATAATACTTCCTGCCGTTGTGGAGCGATGAGTCGCCGGCAGGAACCGGATTGGCGATCGCCGCCATCGAGTCGATCGTCGCCGGAAATGCACCGTAGGAAACCTGAAAGCCGGCCATCGACGTACCAGTCGTCGGAACCGACATCTGCGGATTTCCACGCGAGGGCGTCGTGCTGTCCTTGACTGCTTCCCACGTCCAGATGGACGGCTGGCGCTTGAAGTCGGTGAACCACTCGCACGCCGTGAGAGCGAGTGGAAGGAGGAGCGCGAGTGCGCGCGGATTAACGCTCACGGCGCACCTCCACCGCTCCGTGCTCGCGCAGAAGATCTTCCGCCGCACTGGCTTTCTCCGGCGGACACTCGACCCAGATCCCATAGTCGCCGTGAGTGAAGCGCGGATCGTAACCGACCATCATCGTGAGCCTCGGAATGCGAGAGCTGATCAACAGCCCGACCACGGTCGAGAGCGCTCCGATGAGAACCATCATCTCGAATCCGAAGACCGTGTAGGGAACCCACGAGGCGACCGCTTTCCCGCCGACGACGAGGGGCCAATAGTCGGACGTCCAGATCGCGATCCAGTACCCGAACGTGGCGCCGGCGAGACCGCCGATGAGCGTGAAGCGGCGCACCGGACTCGGTCCAGCGTCGATCGCGTGCTCGAGCTCGTGCCGAGGCGTCGGAGTGAAAACGCGGATCTCGCCGATCCTGCTCTCTTTCAGCGCCTCGATCGCGCTCACCGCCGCATCGAGCTCGCGGAACGCGCCCAGTACGCCGCGCATTACGCGTACTCTCCAGGAGTGTCCGGCTCGTAGTCCAGGTGTCGGCCGGCCGGGTCGACACCGTGCTGGTGCCCACGCCTCAACCTGGGCGGAATTATCTCCTTCACCTCGGCGATCGCGATGACGGGCAGCTGCTTGATGAAGAGCAGGAACCACATCGAGAACCAGCCGAAGCTCCCCGCCAGAATCGCGTAATCGACCCAGGTGGGACGGTAGCTGGTCCACTGCCAGGGCGAGAACTCGTGTGAGAGCGACGGCACGACGATGACGAAACGCTCGAACCACATCCCGATGTTGATCGTGAATGAAAGCAGAAACAGCCAGGTGGGGCTCCGCCGCAGCTTCTGCCAGAACAGCGAGAGCGGCAGGATCATGTTGCACGTATAGAGAATCGCCGACGCCCACCACCACTGGCCCCAGATGCGGTTGGCGAAAAAGCTCTTCTCCACCTCGTTGCCGCTGTACCACGCCACAAACCACTCGGTCATGTATGCCGAACCGACTATGAGCGATGTGAACAGACAGAGCTTCGCCGCCGCGTCGAGATGGTTGAGCGTGACGTAGTGCCGCAACCCGAACCACTTGCGCAGGGGAATGATGATCGTGAAGACCATCCCCATCCCGGAAAAGATCGCGCCGGCGACGAAGTAGGGCGGGAAGATAGTCGTGTGCCAGCCCGGAACGAGGGCCATCGCGAAGTCGAAGGACACGACGGAGTGCACGGACAACACGAGTGGTGTCGAGAACGCGGCCAGGAACAGATACGCTCTCGCGAAGTGTCTCCACTCGCGGTCGGTGTTGCGCCATCCGAGCGCGAGTACCGAGTAAATGCGCTTTCTGATCGGGCTGATGTTCTCCCGGTCGCGCAGCACGGCGATGTCGGGGATCAGGCCGATGTAGAGGAACGTGCTCGAAACCGTGAAATACGTGAGGATCGCGAACACGTCCCAGATGAGCGGGCTCTTGAACTGCGGCCAGAGATAGCGCCAGTTGGGATAGGGGATGAGCCAGAAGAACTTCCACGGGCGGCCAAGGTGCAGAATCGGGAACAGTCCCGCGGTCATGACTGCGAAGACGGTCATCGCCTCGGCGCAGCGATAGATCGTGGTGCGGAAGCCGGCGCGGAAGAGATAGAGAATCGCCGAGATCAGCGTTCCAGCATGCCCAATACCGATCCAGAACACGAACGTGATGATGTACACGCCCCACATCACGGGCGGGTTGTAACCCGCCACGCCGAGGCCCGTGTAAATCTGGTACATCCAGGCTGCGATTCCCGTCAGGAGGAAGAAGACCGCGACCCCGAGACCGATGAACCAGGCGACGGTGGGATGCAGCGTGGCGATGATCTCGCGGTCGACCTGCTCGTAGTCCCTTACCGCGGGCAGCTGGACGTCGGCCGACGCTATGTTCGGACGGCGCGGCTCGTCGCGGGCGGGCAGTGGCTGAGTGAGCGTCGCCATGCCTATTGGCGGGCCGAGTCGGCGGGAACGGGGTGGCTAACCTTTTTCAGGTACACGACGGCGGTGAACGTGTTGAGCTCCTCGAAGACGTGGTACGCCCTCGCGTCCTTTGCCATCTCTGTCACGGTCCAGTTCGCATCAGCCGCGTCGCCGAATGTGATCGCGCGGGACGGACATGATGCGGCACACGCCGTAGTGAACTCGTCCGGTTTGAGTGGGCGCTTTTCCGACGCCGCGCGGTTTTCCGCCTCGCGAATGCGCTGGACGCAGAACGTGCACTTCTCCATCACGCCCTTGCCGCGGACGGTGACATCCGGATTGAGCTGCCAGTTCAGGGGCTCGGGGAAGGCATACTGCGAGCGACCGGGCTCTCCGTACCCGAACCAGTTGAAGTAGCGGACCTTGTAAGGGCAGTTATTCGAGCAGTAGCGAGTTCCGACGCAGCGGTTGTACACCTGCACGTTCAGTCCGTCGGGCGCGTGATAAGTCGCGTACACGGGGCAAACCGGCTCGCACGGCGCGTTACCGCAGTGCTGGCACATCATTGGAACGAAACGCGTGTCGAAATCCGCGCCGCCGTCCTCCCCACCCTCGTAGTAGCGCTCGATGCGAATCCACGCCATCTCGCGGCTGCGCAGAATGTTCGCGCCAAACCCCGTTCTGTCGGGAAGAACGGGACCGATCTGCCAATCCGCGCCCACCGTCGGAATGTTGTTCTCGGCGTAGCACGCCGTCACGCACGCGGAGCAGCCCGTGCACCGCGCGAGATCGACCGTCATCGCCCAGCGGCGCTTGGCCATGCCGCTCCAGTGGTCCGGATGGTACATCCCCTTGTCGTTCGAGCGCGGATCCCCCTGCTCGCCCTGGGCATCGTTAGCGACTGGCGCGCGAAGGCCGGGAAGAAACTCGTGGCTGGCATCTCCGACCACCGGCACACCGTGAGCTCCGCCGCCATCGTGCGCCGCTCCGCCCCCCGCCGAGCGAAGCTCGGCGACTGCGATCGCCTGGCCGATACCGCGACCGTGCTGGCGCGCCGAGCCTTCTGTGGTGACGATCTGCGCATGCCCTCCTGCCTTCGCGACGCTCGCCCTCGTCGAGACGAACGCCACACCGCCGGCACGGTCCTCGGCCATTGGCAGAATCTCGAGGGGATTCAATCCCGCCTTCGCGTATCGCCCGGAATGCGGGTGACCACGACCGGTGGCGATCGCGATTGTATCTCGTTGTATCCCGGGATAGCGAAGCACCGGCAGCGTCATGCTCCCCGCCGTGGTCTGAACGCTCACCAGATCGCCGTTCGCGAGACCCATCTTTTCCGCCGTCGCCGGATGCAGCTCGGCGACGGTCTGCCAGCAGATCTTCGTTACCGGATCCGGTATCTCCTGGAGCCAGGGCTTGTTGGCTCCACGCCCATCGCCGATGAGCGGGTGCGGGTAAACCACCAGGTACATGTTGCCGCTCGACTGCTCGATGGGCGCGGCGGCGCGAACGGCCGGCAGCGGACGCGCCGCGGTGCTCTCGCCGAGACTTCCGGAAGCGAGCGCGCGTGGAAGCGCAGCCGTGAGCGCGGTCGCTCCTCCAGGGAAGCGGCTCACCAGCCAGCTCCGATAGTCCGGTGCTGGATAACGCGCGGCGGCGCCGGGATCTCTCTTCGCGACTGCGATCAGCACATCGGAAGTGGCCCGTGTGTCGAAGACGGGATCCATCGTTGGCTGCTGGAGCGACAGCGTTCCGCGAATGGGCTCCGCGTCGCCCCACTGCTCGAGCGGGTGGTGATCCGGCAGAACGAGATCCGCGAGCTCGGACGTTTCGTCGGGATAGCTCGAGAAGCTGACCTTGAACGGAACCTTCGCCATCGCCGCGGCAAAGCCGACCGCTTTCGGAAGAGTGAAGGCCGGATTCGCGCCGCGAACCATCAGGAGCGAAACGCCACCCGCGGTCATCCGTTCGGCGACGGCGCGCAGCTCGGCGGGAGCGCTCATGCGCTCGAATCCGAGATAGCTCTCCGCGGGCTTGATCGTGACGCCCAGATTCCCGCGTGATTGATTCAGCGCATTGGCGGCGAGCGCGATCTCGAGGCCATTCGCCCCGCCGCCTCCTGCGAGCACCATGCTCGGTCGGGTCGCGACAAACTCGCGCGCGAAAGCGTCGAGCACCGCGGCGCTGACGCCGGTTTCGCTCGCGGCCTGCTGTGCGGAAAGCTGCCCGCCGAGCAGGCGGACGATGGCGATCTCACTGCCGGGTCTGCAGTCGATCCACTGGTCGGCGTTGAGACCCGTGAGAGAGCGCCTCGGTCCGACGTAGATCAGTCGCGGCGCGCGTTCGTGATCCGCGCGCGCTTCGGCGAAGTCGAGCTGCTGCGGAACCATCGCGCCCCACGTATCGAGGAAGTCGGCCCCGATCGCCACAACCAACCGCGCCGCGCGGAAATCGAGACGCGGCCACGCGACGCCGTAACTCTGTTTGTTGGCGGCGATCACCGCGTGCTCCGCGCCGGCGTCGTAGCTGAGATGGCCCGGCATACCGAACCCGGAGAGCCACGCGTCGAGGAAGGACGGGAAGCTCCCCGATTCATGCTGGTTGATGAACACCGCGGTGCCCGCGCCACCGCGGCTTCGTGTCTCGCCGATTCTCTGGGCGAACAGCTGAAGCGCCTCTTCCCAGCTGATGCTCCGGAGCTGGCCGTTGCGGCGTACCATAGGTCCGCGGTATCGATCCGGGTTGTACAATCCCTGTAGCGCCGCCTGCCCTCGCGCGCACAGCGCTCCGCGATTGACCGGGTGATCGGGATTTCCCTCGAGCTTGATCGTTCGTCCGTCGCGCGTCTCGGCGATGACTCCGCACCCCGCCGCGCACTCGCGGCAGGTCGTCGCGTAGTAGGTGGAGACTCCGGGTACGGTCTGGTCGGGAGAGACGAGATAAGGAATGAGCTTCTCGACCTTCTCCGATGCGCAGCCGAGCATCGTGGTCGCAGCCGCGCCGGCGCCGAGGACCTTGAGGAAGTCGCGGCGCTTTACCGCGTTCGGCTCCTGCTCAGCGCTCATTCGTATCCACCGGACGCGCGGACGCGACTCGCGCGGGCGTTCGTCAACGGGCCTAGTAGTGACATGTGGCGCAATCGTAGCTGGCGCGGAAGGGCGGGTTCGACTGGCCGATGTGACAGTTCACACACCACCCCATGTTCAGCGACGAAGCCTGATAGACCGTCTCCATGTTCTGAACTTGCCCGTGACACGTCTGACATGTCACGCCGGCGTTGACGTGACGCATGTGAGGGAAGTGAACGTACTCGGGAAGCTTGTGAATGCGGACCCACGGCACCGGCTGCTTCTTGTTCCAGTAGGAGGCGAGCTTCTGGATCTCCGGCTTTCCCGTCGCTACTACGGTGTGACATCCCATGCACGTTCCGACGGCGGGAAGTCCCGGATCGGGGGATCTGTTGGCGGAGAAGTGGCAGTAGAGGCAGTTCATCTTCAGCGTGCCCACATGCACCGTGTGGCGGGACGCGACCGGCTGCTCCGGACCGTTTCCTTCCGGTGAAGAGGCACCGCTGAAAGCCGACAGCATGGTGGCAAGCGCCGCGACGAAGATGAATCCCGGCACTGCGAGCCATCTGCTTCGCAAGTTCATCCGCGAATGGTCGTCTGGAGGCGAGTTATTCGATCGGCTTTGTGAAGAATTTCACAAGCGGATTGACAGGCGGAAAAATGTTGGGACCGGTACACGCGCGCAAGGTGGATTTTCACCCTTGCAAAGGTCCTGCCTTACCGCGTGTAATGCGCTCGATTGTTCGAATCACCTCGATGAAAACAGCGCGCAGCAGCGCGAGCTCGCGCGAGTCGGGCGCGGCGCGATAGAAGAGCATCTTCAAGGAGCGCATTATGTGTTCATGGAAACGCGTCTTGAAGAAATCGATCGCGTAGAGCGCGCGCTCGGTGTCGGTGAAGAGCCTCTCGTACTCCTCGGCGGTGGCAGGCGGGGCGTCCTTTCGCGGCGGCGCCAGTGTGCGCGTCGCGTCCGCCGCGGAGAGGTGCAGCTCGTAGAGCGCGATCAGCACGGCCTGGGCGAGATTCAGCGATGCGTGATCGGTGGTCGGAATCGTCACCACGACGTGGGCGCGGTCGAGGATCTCGTTCGGAAGTCCCTTGTCCTCCCTGCCGAACAGCAGCGCTACGGGACCGCTCGTCGCGAACTCCAGCAACTCGGCGCTCGCCATTTTCGGATTCGTGACGTCCCGCTTGGCGGCGCGTCGTCGCGCGGTGAACCCGGCGACTAGAACACAGCCCTCCAACGCCTGCTCGATCGTCTCGCAATTCTGAATCCGCTCGATGATGTCACCGGTATCATGCGCGATTCCCTCGAGGCGGTATGGATCGTACTCCACTGACCGCACCAGGTACAGATTGGAACAGCCCATGTTCTTCATCGCGCGGATCGCGGCGGCGATGTTGACGGGGTCCTGTGGCTCGTAGAGCACTACTCGTACGGCCGAGAGGATCGAGTGAGGGACCAGCGAGGAGCCGCCGGATTCGCGATCAGCTGTGCGCGTCACACCTTTGGATGTGAAAATGCTGCCCCCCCCATCCCCTCGGGGCGAACCCGGGTCGCGGGAGGGGCAGCATCACGCCGCGGCAACGAAGCCGCCACGGCCCGGCCGGATCAGCGTCTAGACGACCGGTCGACCGGTGATGAGGCGGTAGACGACTACGATCACGGCGATCACGAGAAGAAGATGGATCAAGCCGCCGCCGACATTCACAACGAAGAAGCCCAGAATCCACAGAATGAGCAGAATTACCGCGATCGTCCAAAGCATGATGGCATCCTCGCAAGAAGTGAAATACACCTGGGTGCTGACAGGCAATATCCCGGGCTTTGCGCGCAGCCGCAAACCGTCTGAGCGTAATGCTATGGCTCAATATGCAAGATGGCAACCAACGGGAACGGCCTCGGCACACATGATCGCCGTTGTCTGTTCAGCTGCAATGCAAAGGAGCTCGGGTCGAATGGCCGATGGTGAAGAGGCTACCGGGGTCCACGCTCCGTGAAGGTGGCGCTATCGACGCGGGGTGTGCCAGACGCGGGCGTAATGCCGGTCGATCCCGTCTGATGCAACGCCTGCCTGCCGAGAAGGATTCTGGTCGCTCTGACGTCGTGGCCCATGTCGATCAGGAGAAGCGCGAGATCGCCGCTGCCCCAGAGTAGTCCGGCCAGAACCACCAGCCTGCTCATCTCGCCGAGCAAGGTCGGAATCGAGGTGGTGCCCTGGGTCACGAGGCCGGTGATGATCTCCGAGACGAGGAGCAGCAGCAGGATGATCGCCATCAGCTTGAACAGCTTCGAGAGATATCCCAGCCCGACGTAAGGCTCGAGATCCGCCAGACGCACCGGCATCGCCGGGTCGCGCTTCGGACTTGCGGGCGTGTGCCGAAGATCTTCCATCGGGGTCGTCGGGCTGGCAGTGGTCGTCTGGTCCATTTAGCTGTCTCCTGTTGCTACCAGCGAGCGGAGTAGCCTCGCGTGTCGATATGAGTGAAGGGCCCGTGCGCGGACGTTGCAGAATATACGCCCACCCCTCCCGTCAGCGAAGGGTGTGCCCGCTCGACGCGGGTGGCTGCCTCCTGGATCACCCGTGCATCTGCAATATTCACGCGCCCGTCCTTGTTCAGGTCGTCCATCGCCCCGTTTCCGTCGTTGTCGATGAAGATGTCGGCGGCGTCTCCGTACATGTGGCGGCTCAGGGATGCGCGACCGCCAGTCTCGCCCACGCCCGAGTTGTACTGCGGGGTGCGGAAGCCACTCATCACCCTCACGCCCCGGGAGTTGATCCCACGCCTCTCCAGGTCAGTGAGAATCAGCTCCATCTTGTCGACCAGCTTGGTGTCGACGACGATGTACTTGGGCCAGACGTTCTGCTGATCGTGGGGGAAGAAATCACGAAGCCTGAAGTGGTCTGACAGCTGGGTGCTCTGCGTCTCGCGCGTGACCTCGATGAAGCCGTTCGGCGGGTCGTAGTTCACACCCGGCCTACCCCTCCGGGCCGCCGGCCAGTTACCGATATAATAGAGGCCAAGGCGCCCTCCCTTCTTGTCGGCTGCCGGCCTCAGCGTGATGACGCTAAAATCCGCCAGCGGCTTGATCGCGTTGCCGACCTTGACCGCCAGGCTCCAGATGCCCGCACGCTGAGGTGCGGCGTAACTGGACGTCGATTCCGCCACCGCTCCCGAGGAGAACGTGGTCACCGCGCCCGGTGTGAGAGTGTCGGTCAGGATCGGCGTGATTGGCGTTCCCGGCTGCTGAATGCGGACTCTCAGCTTTCCGCTTGCGCCGCGCGCAGGCGTCGAAAGCGCGACGAGCGCTGCGTCGGTCAGATACGCGACGGATGGAGCGCCGCTCTCGGTGAGCGCGCTTGTGATGCGCGCCGTGGCGGGTGTTACGACGCCGTCTCCCGTCGCGCGCGCGCGGGCGATGGACCACGACCAGCCCATCGCGAAGAGCACGAGCAGCATGACCGACCCGACGTTGAAAATTTGCTCAGCTCTGCCGGAATCACGGCGGAATCCTCGCGGCCGCGATTCAGGAAACGCGAGAAGCCGGGCGCTGGGAGTTGACCTGAGGTTTGGCAAAGTTGAACTTGCACGTCTCTCTTCCATTCTCCCCCTCTAGAACAGCAAGATGCAGGCAATAACAGACCTATTCCACCGGCTCTCGAATCTTTCGGACCTCGTGCAATGGGCGGGGATCTTCGGTCTTGCGGCGATAATCTTCTCGGAAACTGGCCTGCTCGTCGGAGTTTTTCTACCCGGCGACTCGCTCCTTGTTACGGCCGGCCTCTTTGCCGCGAGAGGTTTTCTCAACATATATTGGCTGGTTCCCGTGCTCACGCTGGCCGCCATCTGCGGTAACTCGCTCGGGTATTTCATCGGTCGCGTCACGGGCCCCCGGATCTTCAACAGAGAGAACAGTCTCTTATTCAACAAGAAACATGCTATTCGCGCCAGCCAGTTCTACGCAAAGCATGGGCGCAAAACGATCGTCCTAGCGCAGTTTATGCCGATAATCCGGACCTTTTCGCCGGTCATCGCGGGCGTGGGCGGAATGAAGTTCAGAGTGTTCATCACCTGGAGCGTGCTCGGATCAATCGTGTGGATCTGGAGCATGGTGGGGACCGGGTATTTTCTGGGCACCTATATTCCGGGCATCGACAAGCACATTGAGATCGTGATCGTCGTGGTGGTTTTCGTCTCGCTGCTGCCGGGGATCGTCGGAGGACTGAAGTCGCGGCGCGCGAAGAGATACGACGGCGCCTCCGTGATCGAAACCGGCGGTGAGGTCTGACGTCGCCACCGCTCGAACTGCAAAGCGCTCAGCATCAGCTGAGCGACGGATCAACAAGGAGAGAACAATGGCATTCACGCTTCCCCAGCTTCCCTACGACTTCGGCGCGCTCGAGCCGCACATAGACGCGAAGACGATGGAGATCCACCATGGCAAGCACCATCAGACCTACGTCAACAATCTGAACGCCGCCATCGAGAAAGCCCCGGAGCTGAGCAAGAAGTCGCTCGACGATCTGATGCGAAACGTCAATTCCGCGCCCGAGGCGGTGCGTACCGCCATTCGCAACAACGGCGGTGGCCACTGGAACCACTCCATGTTCTGGCAGATCATGGCACCGAAGAGCGGCGGCGAGCCCGGCGGCAACGTCGGCAAAGCGATTCAGTCATCATTCGGCGACTTTGCGAAGTTCCGCGAGCAATTCAACGCGGCGGGCGCCGCCCGCTTCGGCTCCGGGTGGGTGTGGCTCGTCAGCAGCGGGGGAAAGCTCTCTGTCACGAGTACGCCGAACCAGGACAACGTCCTGATGGAAGGAAAGAAGGCGATCCTTGGCCTCGATGTGTGGGAGCACGCCTACTACCTCAAGTATCAGAACAGGCGGCCCGACTACATGAACGCGTGGTGGAACGTCGTTAACTGGTCCGAAGTCGAAAAGAGATTCCAGGCTAGCTGAAAGAACTGCAACTTAGAACAGAAAAGCCACCAGCTGACAGCTTTAAGCGCTGTCAGCCGCGAGCTTCACGACGTCGGGACAGCACTAGCGCGGGTTCGGGCGCAGGCAAGCGCGACTTCTGAGACGATCAAGGGCGAGAGCGCGGTACCCCTGTCGTGAGGTTAGAACAGTCGGTGTCGTAGGCAGCTAGCGGCTGTCGGCTGGTAGCTGACCGCTGGCAGCTTGCCGTTTCTCAGTTGCGGTTCTGTCTCCCCTACCGCGCCGCCTCGCCTTCCAGGTACGTGTACCCCTCCAGCCCCGCGATGTAGTCCGCGATGAAGGTGTTGGCCTCCTGCCGGGCCAGCGTCGTAGTGTTGGCGACCTTCCGCCTGAACGTCGCGAGGAGGTCGGAAGCGCGGAACTGAACGTACGCCAGAACCTCCGTGACGGTGTCGCCGTGAACGAGATCCGTCACCTCGTACCCGTTCGTCTGCGAGAGACGGATATGCACCGCGTTCGTATCGCCGAACAGATTGTGCAGGTCGCCCAGGATCTCCTGATACGCGCCGGTCAGGAAGATGCCGATGATGTAGGGATCGCCGTCATTGAACGGATGCAGCTCGAGACTCGGACTGGGCGTTCGGTCGCCGATAAATCTCTCGATCTTGCCGTCGGAGTCACAGGTGACGTCCTGGATGGTGCCGCGCCGCGTCGGCTCCTCGTTCAGGCGGTGTATCGGCATGATCGGAAAGATCTGATCGATCGCCCAGCTGTCGGGCAAGGACTGGAAGAGGGAGAAGTTGCAGAAATACCGGTCGACGAGTGTTGCCTCGAGGTCTTCGATGATGTCCGAGTACTCCTCCCGGTCGCGCTGCGCGATCTTGGCCACCGCGGTGATGGTTCCGAGGTAGATCTGTTCCCCGATCGCGCGCTCGCGGAGATTGAGAACGCCGGTATTGTAGAGCTCCTGCGCGCGCTCCTTGTCGAACGTGGCGTCGTGAAACACCTCCCGCACACGCCGCTTCGAAATCCTCTTCGCGACCGAGGCGTAATCAGCGGCCATCTCGTGCAGCAGGGTATGGTGATCCTCGGTGAGCTCGGGGATCGGGTTGTCCGCCTGCGACTCCACATCGATCACGCTGAGGAGCAGGAGCGCGTGGTGTGCCGTGAGCGCCCGGCCGGACTCGCTGATGATGTGCGGCATCGGCAGCTCGTGCTCGCGGCACGCTTCCGCCAGCGTGTATATCACGTCGTCCGCGTACTCCTGAAGCGTGTAGTTCACGCTGGCCTGAGATGTCGACCCGCTTCCGTCGTAGTCCACACCGAGCCCGCCGCCGACATCGACGTGGCTGACGTCCACCCCGAGGCCGCGGAGCTCGGCGTAATGCCGCGCGATCTCCTGCAACCCCGTCTTGATGTAGCGGATGTCGGTGATCTGCGAGCCGAGATGGAAGTGGATCAGCTTGAGAATATCGAGACGACCCATGTCCTTGAGCTTGTCGACCAGCTTCACGAGCTGGGCGGTGCTCAGCCCGAACTTCGACTTCTCGCCACCGCTTTTCGCCCAGCGTCCCGAGCCTTCGGAGTACAGCTTGATCCGGACGCCCGCGGTTGGATTCACGCCGAGCTCGTCGGCCACCTTGAGCAAGACATCTACCTCGCTCAACTGCTCGAGAACGATGAACACCTGGTGACCGAGCTTGTGGCCCATGAGGGCGAGGCGCATGAACTCCTCGTCCTTGTATCCGTTGCACACGATGAGGTGGTCGGTGTGCTCGGCGAGACCGAGCACGGCCTGGAGCTCGGGCTTGCTGCCGCATTCCAGTCCGACGCCGGCGGCCTTGCCGAATTCCACGATCTCTTCGACCACGTGGCGCTGCTGGTTGACCTTGATCGGAAAGACCGTCGTGTAGCCGCCCTTGTACCCGTACTCTTCACGGGCGCGCGTGAACCGCTCGTTGAGCGACTCGATTCTCGAGCGGAGGATGTCGGAGAAGCGGAGCAGCAGCGGAAGACCTACACCCTGCTCCTCGAGGTCGCTGGCGAGCTCGAAGAGATCGAGCTCTCTGTCCTCCTTTTCACGATCGGGCCGGACGACGACGTGCCCCTCCTCGTTGATATCGAAGTAGCCGATGCCCCATCCCTCGATGTTGTAGAGCGTTCGCGCCGCTGCGATCGTCCAGGGTTTGGCGGATTCCGGCGCCGGTGCCTCCGGCGAGTGCTTCTTCGAGGAAGGAATGCGGGTGCTGGTCATCCCACCATCTTAGGGGATATCG
>CAYMKQ010000016.1:14515-16346 GCA_964391175.1 uncultured Gemmatimonadaceae bacterium
CGTCTCGATCCGCCACTGGTCTCCGTCGCGAGTGTACAGGTGGCGCTCGTGAAGTCGATTGAGCCGGTTCTTCCAGAACTCGATCCTCTCCGGCCACACGCGAAAGCCCGACCAGAAATCCGGACGGGGAACGTCGCGCCCCGCAAATTCCCGTTCGTACTTCGCGAGTCGCTCGTCGAGAGCGGTAGGCGTTTCCAGCGGCTCACTCTGGCGTGACGCCCACGCTCCGAGCTGGCTCGGCCGGGCACGCGTCGCGAAATACGCATCCGCCTCCGCTTCGGCGACCTTCGAGACCGTCCCTTCGATGCGCACCTGGATATCGATTGGCGGCCAATAGAAGCAGAGCGCCGCCTTCGGATGGGCGAGAAGGTGGCGTCCCTTCCGCCCGTGATAGTTCGTGTAGAACACAAAGCCCTGCTCGTCGAAGGCCTTGAGGAGAACTATCCTGACGGAAGGCTGTCCGCCTTCCTCGATCGTGCCGAGGGACATCGCGCTGACATCAGGCACCAGTGCTCGATCGATCTTCTCTGCCATGGCGTACACGGCGCGGAATCGTTCGATCGGGTCGGATGAAATCAATTAGTACCTCGGCAGGCTTGGATCGACGTCGTCGATCCAGCGGAGGATGCCACCCGAGAGGTTTCGCACGTCGGCGACGCCGGCCTCGGCGAGCTGCCGCGCGGCGTACGCGCTCCGCGCTCCGACCTTGCAGTAAAGCACGAACGTCCGCCCCTTGTCGAGCCGCGGGATCTCGGCCGGGATTCGATCCAGCGGAACCAGTCGCGCCCCCGGAATGTGGGCGATCTGCCATTCGTAGGGCTCGCGCACGTCGATTATCTCGAGCTGCTCTCCGCGCGCGAGACGCTCCGCCAGCTGCGACGGCTCGATCTCGGTTATCGAGCCATGCGCGCTCTCGTGCGCGTTCCCTCCGCTACAGAACTCCTCGTAGTCGATCAGCTCCGTGAGCTCGCGGGTGCCGCACGCTGGGCACTCCGGATCTTTCCGAATGCCGATCGTCCGGAAGGTCATGGTCATGGTGTCGATCAGCAGGA
This sequence comes from uncultured Gemmatimonadaceae bacterium, assembly GCA_964391175.1. GTDB lineage: Bacteria > Gemmatimonadota > Gemmatimonadetes > Gemmatimonadales > Gemmatimonadaceae > UBA4720. Next base: position 15,568 of record CAYMKQ010000016.1, read on the forward strand.
GCCGGCCGGCGAGCGTATCGCCGAGGCCGAGCAGAAGCTTGATCGTCTCGGTCGCCTGTATCGTTCCCACGATGCCGGGCACCACTCCGAGAACACCTCCCTCGGCACAGCTTGGCACCAGGTGAGGCGGCGGCGGCTCCCGGAAAAGGCAGCGATAGCAGGGACCGCCAGCCGCCCCGAACACGGAAGCCTGGCCCTCGAAGCGATACACGCTTCCGTGCACGTTTGGAATTCCGAGCAGCACAGACGTGTCGTTGACGAGATAGCGGGTCGGAAAATTGTCCGTGCCGTCTACGATCAGATCGTAGCCCCGTGCGATTTCCAGTGCGTTTTCCGAAGTGAGCCGCGTGGCGTACGGCTCGATAGCCACGTTCGGATTGATGTCATTGAGCCGGTCCCGCGCCGAGTCGAGCTTCGAGGTCCCGATCCCGGCGGAGCCATGGAGTATCTGCCGCTGGAGATTCGAGAGATCGACGGTGTCGAAGTCCACCAGACCAAGCGTGCCTACTCCGGCGGCGGCGAGGTACAACGCCACCGGAGAGCCGAGTCCACCCGCGCCGACGAGGAGGACCCGGGAGTTTTTGAGCGCGCGCTGTCCCTCTTCGCCAACCTGCGGAAGCAGGATGTGGCGACTGTAGCGAACGAGCTCTTCACGAGTCAGGTCGGACATATGACGGTCGGCTTCGGTCTCCGCACTCATGATATATTTGCGCAGTAGCGATCCGCACGTGCGCAGACTGGTACGCTAACCACTCTCGCTACATCCAGCAACGCTTCAA
>CAYMKQ010000016.1:16446-38055 GCA_964391175.1 uncultured Gemmatimonadaceae bacterium
GCACGTGCGCAGACTGGTACGCTAACCACTCTCGCTACATCCAGCAACGCTTCAAGAGGTACTGCGGTGGGTCAGTTTCAACCTAGAACAACACAGATGCGAGAGAACAGAGGCATGGCCGCGAGTTGCGAGGGTCACACTGGTGTCCCACGTTGGCGTGGGATTCGGAACCTCCGCACTTGTTCTCGCAACTCAAAGCTCTGCTTCTGCCCTCTCGCATCCGCGTCGTTCTTGGTCGACTTCCCTTATCAGGTCGCCCATTCCCGCAAGTGCCCCCGGAGCGGAGAGGAAGCCTGACCAAGAATTTGACCCACTACCAGAGGTAGGGTTCCGTCGACGAATGCTATTCAAGCGCTTCTACGACGACAGTCTCGCCCAGGCGAGCTATATGATCGCCTGCGAAAGGACACGGGAGGCGGTATTCGTCGACCCGAACGTCGACATCGCGCGCTACCAGCGCGCGGCGGCGGAAGAGCGTGTGCGGATCGCTCACGTCACGGAGACCCACATCCACGCCGATTTCGTATCCGGCGCAGCGGAGCTGGCCCGGGCGACGCGCGCCGAGCTGCACCTGTCCGCGGAAGGCGGCGAGGAGTGGGGATATCCCGCGAGCGTGCTCCGCACCGCGCACGCGCTCCGCGAACGTTCCACTATCTCCCTCGGTGATATCGTGCTCGAGGCGATCCATACGCCGGGACACACTCCCGAGCACATGATTTTCCTTGTCACCGACCTGGCCCGAGGGCGAGAGCCCGTCGGAGCGCTAACCGGTGATTTCATCTTCGTCGCCGATGTCGGCCGCCCGGACCTGCTCGAGCGCGTGGCGGGAGCGGTCGGCAGCATGGACAGCTTGGCCGTCCAGCTGTTCCGCTCGATCCAGCAAATCAAGTCGCTGCCAGATCATCTGCTGATCTGGCCCGGACACGGCGCCGGATCGGCGTGCGGAAAATCGCTCGGCTCCATGCCCCAATCGACTCTCGGTTACGAGAAGCTCTTCAACTGGGCGTTCGGCGAAATGAGCGAGCGCGAGTTCGTCGCCAGAGCGCTGGAGCACCAGCCTGTTCCGCCCAGCTACTTCTCGCAAATGAAAAAAATCAACCGGGCCGCTGCCCCAGCGCCGGAGGCGGCGAGGCCGCAGAGGCTGGATCTGCCGGCTCTCGAATCGGCGCTCCGCGACCGCGCCACGGTAATCGACACTCGACCCGCTGAGAGCTTCGCCAAGCGGCACGTGACCGGCACACTCAACATTCCGCTCAACAAGTCGTTCCTAACCTGGGCCGGCGCTCTGGTGCCCTACGATCGCGAGCTGTTCCTCATCGCCGATCGGGGAAGCGGTGTCGCCGTCAGCGCTATCGCGGGCGATCTGCGCAAGATCGGGCTCGTCCGGATCGGTGGGTACTTCTCGGCCGACATACTGAACGAGTGGCAAGCGCGCCAGGGTGCACTGGAGAAGGTACCGCAGATCGACGCGGCGGAGCTGAAGGCCCGGCGAGCCCGGAACGACACGCAGGTGATCGACGTCCGTGCGCCGGACGAATGGGACGCGGGGCATCTTCCCGGCGCACTCCACATCCCGCTTGCCGCTCTCCCCGACCGTATGAGCGAGCTGGACCCCTCAGTTCCGATCGTCCTGCACTGCAAGGGCGGTGGAAGGTCTGCGATCGCGACCAGCCTTCTCCAGTCCCGCGGAATCGCGGATGTCTCCAATCTCGCGGGGGGTTATGACGCCTGGGTTGCGCGCGGGTTCGAAGTAGAGGCGAGGGACAGTTGCACATCGGGGACGAGCGCCGGGGGCGAGAGGTCGGCGGACGCGAGTCGAAGCCGGTCGAGCGGCTAACAAGCCAACGACGCGATGAGCCACCCCATTTTCGTGCCGGCGCCCATGCGCCGCCGAGGCGACGACCCGAAGCCGACGACCTGGGGTGAGCGCATCGCCGCGCTCCGCTACATCCCGGCTCTCGCCCGCCTGATCTGGAGAACGCACCGGGGGTACGCGGCGTCGATCCTCGCGGTGCGTATTCTTCGCTCTGTCGTCCCGGTTGCGACGTTCTGGGTCGGAAAGCTCATTCTGGACGCGGTACTCGCCGCGAAAGCCGGGACCGGCGCGCTTTCAGATGTGTGGGGCTATCTCGCGCTGGAAATCGGAATCGTCGTCGCAGGCGAAGTTCTCGCCCGCGCCTCTTCACTCGTCGAGAGCCTGCTCGGGGATCTTTTCTCCAACAACATGAGCGTCACCCTCATGCAGCAGGCAGCGAGGCTGGATCTCGCTCAGTTCGAGGATCCGACGTTCTACGATCACCTCGAGCGCGCGCGCAGGCAGACAGTCGGACGAATAGCGCTCCTCACGCTGCTCCTCTCGATGATGCAGGACGCGCTCACGCTGCTCACCCTCGGCGGCGCCCTCATCGCCTACAGTCCGTGGCTTCTCCTTCTACTCATCGTCGCCGTCGTCCCGAGCTTCCTCGGGGAGACACACTTTGCGTCGCTGGGTTACTCCCTGCTCTTCCGGTGGACGCCGGAGAGGAGGCAACTGGACTATCTGCGCTTCGTCGGCGCGAGTGACAAGACGGCGAAGGAAGTGCAGATGTTCGGTCTCGCGCCCTGGCTGACCGAGCGTTATCGGGCACTTGCACAGAAGTTTTACGAGGAGAACAGGAGCCTCTCCGTCCGCCGCGGCCTGGTGAGCGCGGCGCTCTCGATCCTCGGAACCGTCGGTTACTACGCCGCCTACGTCATCATCCTGATTCGCGCCGTGCGCGGTGACATCACGATCGGCATGCTGACCTTTCTCGCGGCTTCATTCGCGAGGGGGCGCGACGTCATCCAGGGAATTCTTCTATCCGCGAGCAACGTGTACGAACAGGCGCTGTACCTCCGCGACCTGTTTGTGTTTCTCGACATGAAGCCGACCATCGCCTCCAGGCCCGGCGCCCAGGACGTGCCAAGCCCGATCAGACGGGGGTTCGCGTTCGAGGATGTGGGCTTCCGGTATCCGGGGAGCGAGCGCTGGGCGATACGCCACGTGAATCTCGTTCTCGAGCCGGGAGAACGAATCGCGCTCGTGGGAGAGAACGGCGCGGGCAAGACGACCATCACCAAGCTGATGGCGCGGCTGTACGATCCGACCGAAGGGAGGATAACCCTCGACGGCGTCGATCTCCGCGATTACGACCTCGCCAGCGTGCGACGCGCGATCGGCGTCATCTTCCAGGACTTCGTGCGCTACGACATGCGGTTCGACGAGAACATCGCCGTCGGGGAAATCGAATCCGTTCGCGCCGACCTCGAGAAGGCGAATGGAACCCCGGCCAGTATCTCCGAGGCCGCCGAGAATTCCCTGGCGGCCTCGCTGCTGCCCCGCTTCGCGAAGGGATACCGGCAGATGCTGGGGAGACGCTTCGACGAGGGAGTCGATCTCTCCGGAGGCGAATGGCAGAAGATCGCTCTGGCGCGCGCGTACATCCGTAACGCACAGTTGCTGATACTGGATGAGCCTACCGCGGCGCTCGATGCCCGCGCGGAGTACGAGGTCTTCCTCCGCTTCTCCGAGCTGGTGGCTGGCAGAATGGCGGTGCTCATCTCGCATCGCTTCTCCACCGTCCGCATGGCGGACCGCATCGTCGTGCTCCGCAACGGGACGGTCGAAGAGGAAGGCTCGCACGAAGAGCTCCTCGCGAAGGGTGGCCTTTACGAGGAGCTCTTTACCATGCAGGCGGCCGGGTACCGGTGAGCAGGTCGAACTGCAACTGCGAACTGCAACTGAAGAACTGCAAGCTGCGAGCGGTCAGCGGGCGACAGCGCGGCGCGCTGATCCGCGGCTCGAACAGTCGGTGTCGTAGGCGGCTCGCGGCTGACAGCGTCACTTGGCTGACAGCCGGCGGCTTGCAGTTTCTCCGTTGCAGTTCAAATCAGTTTGCGATCACCTACGACTTTTCGTGAAACGGAATGATCGCTACTTTGGTAGAGGAATGTCGTTCCAGCGGGCCTGGTCGAATACGCCCGGAGGAAACGCCTCGTTGATGCGAATGTTGTCGTACTGTTCCCGCCATGCCGGCCGGCCGTTCCGGACGACGAGAAATTCCGTGGGAATCTGAAAGCCCTCTATCTCGCGGTAGTTACGCACCCGGATATCACTCACGATCGTCCGGCCACCGCTCCGGTCGTTCTGGATGAACCGGACCAGGAGGAGCTGGTCGCGATCGACCCACATCTGGTTGGAGGTGGTGTCGCCACTTTTCGCCCCCACGACATAGACCGGCCTCCCTTCCCACTCATCGGTGCGGGTGATGTCGGTATCGACACCGAGCGAGTCCAGTCTTTCCATGATCGTCTGCAGAGGAGAGGCAAATACATCGGCGGTGAGGAGAAGCTGAGGGTTGATCGACTTCCGGAAGTCTACGCGAATCCCGTTGTCGAACGACGCAACGCGGTCATCGACCTGAACGAGTCCGCTCCGCTGTGTTGCCGGAAGGAACGCGATGCGAAGCTTCCCCGGCACCTCGAGATGCTCGTACCACTGCGAGCGCTGCTCCTCTCCGGTCGTAGTGTAGGCGGTGTTGTTCTGAAGAAAGCTCATTGTCTTCAGATACTTGCCGTCGTACCGGTCGTACATGGCTTTCACGAGCGAAGAGCTGCGCGTGATCGGTGCCCGGACCGGCGCCTTGTCCCCCGGCGTCGGTGATGGAGCCGGGGCCGGCGCCGATCCCTGCCCCGCTGGCAGGAACGAGCAGCCAGTCGCGACCAGGGCCGACAGGAGAAAACGTGAGCGGTTCATTTACTCTCCGAGTGCCGTGCGATAAAGCAATCCGTTGAATAGAAGCTTGAACGTGCCGTGTGGCTGCGATCGGAAATAGGGGTCGGGCCCGTACAGCACGAGCATCCCCCGCCCTACCGGAGCCTGAACCACTCCTGTTACACCGTTGAGAAACCTTTGGCCCCAAGCCCATCCGCTCTTGAGCGGGGTCGTCGTGTCGAACCATGCGATTCGCTTCACCCCCTGCTCTTCCGCGCCGGGCAGCAGCCGAAAGCCGGGAGAGTTGTCGTAATAGACGTCCGTGACCGGACGGAGCCCCCGACCGAGCAGGGTCGTAGTATCGACTCGCATGGTGAGTATCGAGCCTGGGACGTAGAAGCGACTGCGAGGCAGCGGTTTCCCGCTGTCGACGAGAGCGTTGGCGATCGGAAGCCCGAGGTGGATGCCGATTTCGGTGGCCGAGCCCATGGCAAGTACGGTTCCGCCGGCCTCGAGGAAAGCGCGGATCTGCGGCACCGTCCTGGCGACACTCATTCTGCCGACCCGAGCGCGGAATTCTTCCGGGACATCCTCGGGTGCCAGGGGATTACTCACTCGATCGCCCGGCTCGACGAAATTGGCTCCATCGGGCAGGAGCAGCACATCGTACCTGTCGATCAGCCCGCCGGCGTCGAGCGCCGGGGGATAGATGACTTCGTACGGAAACTCGAACTGCTCGAGGACGAAGCGACCCCACCCCGATGTCATGACGCCCCCGTATTGATCCCAGAGCGCGATGCGGGCGGGCCGAACTCGCGTCACGGAGTCGGCCGCCATGAGGCTGGGCAAAGGGTCGAATGTGATTCCCTTCGCAGCCGCCAGCTCTGATAGGATCGGGACTGTCGTCGACCGGGCCGGAATGTAGAACGTCCCGGCTGGGTAGGTGCGGGTGCTGGTTGTAAGCGGCACGTTGAGCGTGTAGACAAACTCGCCCCGGGCGAGCAGGCGATTCACGGCGGCGAACGCGTCGTTGACGGAGTGGCTCAGAGCGTAGGCAGGCACACGGAAAGCAACCCGCCGGACGGGGGGAACCGCGTAGCCAACGACCGGTGTTAACGGACCGCTGAACGGTTCGATGATTCGATCGAACTCCACTCCCATCTGATAGGCGAGCGTCCAGCCGGCGTTGTCGTACGGCGCCGTCGGCGGACCACCCGGATACGGAATGTCGTTCGGATGGTCCTGCGGCTCGAACATGTCGATGATGTGCGGCCGGAATGCCTGCGCGGTCTTTACGACCCATGAATTCGCCGGATAGCTCCTGCCGCCAACCGTAAAAGCGCCCGTCGCTCGGTGCACCACGATCCCGTTCTTGATCAGGGCGTTGACGAACTTTGTCGCGGTCAGAAAATCCGGCTGATCGGAGGGAATGATGTAGCCCCGCGGATCACGCTGCGCGGAATTCCGCATGATGCTGCCGTATTTCGCGAGATCGCCAGGGTCGGTCGTCGACCACGTTCTCTCGGATCGTGCCGTGTCGCGCGGAATGGCCGCCTGTAGCGCGGCAACTTTCTTTGGAGTAATCGTCCACGTGTCGGTGTTGCCGCGCTGGATGGAATTCCGCGCCATCTGGTACATGTTGTAGAGGAGGATCTCGCGATAGCGTGATGCGAAGTCGAGAATGGCGCGGTTGGCGGTGAGCTCGTACGCCAGCGACTGGGCGAAGCGCCATTTCTGCGGCTGGATCGGCATCGGAAGCTGCCCCTTCGGGAGCACGCGCTCCGGAACGAGCGGAATCTGCATCGGCGTGGGATTCCCGATGGTCTCGGTCAAGATGCCGATGATGTTGTGGAAGTAGGCTGTGGTCCTCAGACCGCCGTTCCACCAGGTCGAATAGCTCGCGCCTTCTCTCATCGTAGTGCCGGACTTTCCCTCCGCCACAAAGCGGCTGTGCATGGCGGCGCCGGCGAGGTCGAGCTGCGTCACGACCAGCGGATCGAGGTTGTAGTTGAAGGGATCCCTGAACGGCGGCGCGAACATCACGGTGCCGACCGGACCGGTCTGATGATGATTGTACATGATCTGCGGGTACCAGGCGCGGAAGAGGATGCTGTCCATCGCCTGCGTCTCCGGCTGGGACGCCATGTACGAGTCGCGGTTGTTGTCGTGCCCAATGTACTTGTGGTAGAGTCGCGGGACGCGCGATGTGGTCCGCTTCAGCGTGTCGGCTTCGCGCATGTACCAGTTCGACACCAGCTCCTGGCCGTCCGGATTGGCGGGAACGAGGAGAATGATGTCGTCGCGGAGCAGTCGCAGTGTCTCGGGATCGTTACGACTCACCAGCTCGTACACCGTCTGTATCAGCTGCTGTGCGCCGAGGACTTCAGTCGCGTGGAGACCGCCGTCGATCCACACTACTGCTTTCCCCTGTGAAGCCAGCGCTCTCGCCGCGGAGTCGGTCAGATTCTCGGCGAGCGCGAGGCGGCGCGAGATATCCTGATAGAGCGGAAGCTTCCGGTGGTTCTCCGGCGATGTGATGATCGCCATCCACATGGGACGTCCCTCCGCCGTCGTGCCAATGCGGACCATCTTCATTCGGTCCGACTGCCGGTCCAGCTTCTGCCAGTAGTCGATCATCCGGCTGTAGTTCACGAGGAAGTAGTCGTCGCCGATGTTATGTCCGAACTCTGCCAGGGGGAAAGTGATTCGGGACGGCGCGTCACGTGACGTGCTCCGTGACTGCGCGGGCAGTGCTGCGGAGGCGGCGAGGCCGAGGCCAGCGCAGAGGACCATGCTTAACGTCAATCTGTGCATCGATTTACGCGTGAACTGAGAGGGCGGGGTGCGGGGGCGCTCCGAGAACTGAGCGCTGTGAAATCTAATGGTCAGACGTTTGCGCAGGACAGGGTCAGCTCCTGTCCGCCTTGCGCTCGGCCGCGATCACCACGCCGCCGAGCACGATCGCGCCGCCGAGGAATGTGGCCGCCGTCGGGATCTGTCTGATCGAAGGGATGAGCGCGCCGAGCAGGGTGGCTCCGACAGGCTCTCCCAGCACGGTGAGGTTCACGACGTACGCGGGAAGGAGCTTGAGCGCCCAGTTCATCCCTGTATGCCCCAGCAGCATCGGACCAAGAGCAAGCCCGGCGAATATGGCGATTTCTCTCGGTGGCTGCGGTGCCAGCGGCAGTCCCCGGAATAGCGCGACGCCGAGCAGCGTCACGAACGCGGCGGCGTAAACGATGCCGACGTATGCCCATAGTCCGAGGCTCATGCGGAGGCGTCGGCCGATGGTATAGTAAAGGCCGGCGGTCACGGCAGCGGATGCGGCGAGCACATTTCCCAGGAGCGGGCGATTCCCGCCCGGTGCCAGGCCACCGGCGAGATCGGGCGTCGCGATGATCAGGGCGCCACTGATGGCTATCGCGATCCCGACGATCTGTCGAGGTGACGGAGCCTCGCGAATTAGAAGCGCTGAAATCGCGGCGACGACAGCGGGCTGGAGGCTGACGAGAGTGACGGACGCCGCGATTGTAGTGAGGTGTATCGAGGCGTTCCATGCCCAGAAGTGGAGAGCCAGCGAGACGCCTCCCATCACGGCCAGTCCGAGCTGGGCCGAGGTGATCCGGCTCCATTCGCGCCACTGCCCCGTGGCGAGAAGAAATGCGGCGACGATGAGCAATGAGAACCCGAGTCGCCAGACGCCAATTGCCACCGGGTCGGCGCTCGAGAGCTTGACCAGCGGACCCGCGAAGGAAATCCCGACGAGGGCGAGCGCGAGCACCCAGTAGGGTGAGGGCGCACTCGCGCCAGCAGAGGAGGAAGAAGGGGTGGACATGGCAATAAAAAAGAGCCGGTGCGATCAGCACCGGCTCTTTTTCCAAACAACCTTACTCGGCTTTCTGCGTTTTCACCAGCCGCATCTGCGCGGCGGCACGATCGGCGTGCCTGAGAACCTTGTCGTCGTAGAGGTGACAGTTGGGCGTGTTGCGGCCCCTCACGCAGCCGTTGTAGCGGAGCAGCGCCTTGCGCATGTTGGGCGCAGCCATGATCGCCTGCTTCAGCACCTGTACGCCGTGGCAGATGTTGGTCTCCACATCGTAGAGGTCCGACGATCCGCATCCCCACTTGCCGCTGTGGAAGGGCATCACCTGCATCAGGCCGCGCGCGCCCATGAAGCTGCGGGCGCGGGGATTGAGCGTAATGTCTTCCGTGAGAAGCACACCCACGAGAAGCATCGGATCGATCTGCTCCTTCGTGCCCTCACTCACCACAGCGTCGGCGATGCGGAAGGCGAGGCCGCGGTCGCGCGTATAGCGGTTCAGAAACTCACCGATGCGCAGCGCCTCCTCGGTATGCTTCGAAGCGTCCACGACAGCCGCGGGCAGCCTCAGGAGCTTCCCGGGGTTGGCATAGACGGGCTGCTGCTGCGATATGGTCCACACCGCACCACCGACGAGCAACCCGGCGAGTGCAACCGCGTGGGTCGTCGCGCGCAGAGCGGTCTTCAGCGGCGAAGACAGCTTCGGCGGTGGTGAGTTCAGCGGCTTGAGTGACTTCACTGGTTCTCCTGGAATTAGTACAGCCCGGGAGCGCCTAGACGAGGGGGACAAGCACCCTTCCCTTTTCGTCGCGGTACGACCGGCCCAACCGATCCGCAAAACCATGCAGCACATCGATATCCCGCTCACGTACGCGGTACTGCGCTGCAGTCGTGGGGAGCCTGAAAGTCACCATGCTCTCCGTCGCCGGCAGCTTCTTCACCTGCATCCTGCCCTTCACCAGCTCAGCCCCTCGGGGCTTGGCGAAGTCCCACATCCTGCGGCCGATCTGCGAGTTGGTCAGCGGACAATCCGGATAACGCGCCCGGATGTACCGGATGAAGTACTCGTTGTCGATCAGCCTTTCCTGTCCTTCCTCCGGTGCGTCGGCCAGGTTGAGCGCTGGCCTCTGTCCCGGTGGCGTCTGCCAGCGCTTGAGATCCTCGGCCTCGAGAGAGACCTGGATCGAAGCGCCCAGCACCGCCGCTATCTGCCGCAAAAGATCGAGCGAGACGTTGTAGTCCTCGTCATGCTCGATATTGCGTATGGTCGACGGCGACACTGGCCTGGAGAGCCGTGCGGCAACGTCCTCGCGACGGAGGCCTCTGAGCTTTCTGATCCGCTCGAGCTCCCGTCCAATCCATTCGGACATAAGCTATTCTATTGTGGTAATGCCACTGCTGAGATACGTATAACGGTACCACTATTGACGAATTCGGTCAATAAAAGGTTTTGAGTGGGGTGCAAACAGGTGGGTGGCAAATGTCACGTCTGTGACTAATCTGCCTTAACTACTGCTGCCGCAATATGTTACGCGACGGATACCTGACTTTTCATGGTGGTCAGATGTTTACATCCGACCCGCGCGAGGCTATTCGGAGATCGAAAAGCTGAGCATCTGGGACGCCGCGCGCTCGGCAAAGCGCAGAACCTTGCCCGAATAGGTGTGGCAGTTGGGGGTGTTCGTGCCTCGGACGCACCCGTTGTAGCGCAAAAGAGCCCGCTCGATATTCGGCGACTTCTTCATATAGGAAGCGAGGATCGCCACGCCGTGACAGATGTTGGCGTCGATGTCGTAGAGGTCAGCGCCCGAGCCGCAGTCCTTTTTCCACTCCCCCGCGTGAAAGGGCATGATCTGCATGAGACCGCGGGCACCAACGAAGCTGCGCGCCTTGGGGTCGAGCGTCGCATCCTCGGTCAGCAGAACGCCGATGAGGAGGCTCGGGCTGATGTTCTTCCGGCCCCCTTCGTATACCATCGCGTTGGCGATGCGCCTCGCCCGCGCAGTGTCCTTGGTGTACTGCAAGAGTACGCGCCTTACGCGCTCGATCTCCGCCAGCGCCTTCGCATCGGTTGGACGGGGGTAGCCTTCGGTACCAGGTCTCGCGGCAGTTATAAGCGCCGGAGGCAGGCGCAGCATTTCGCCAGGCTTGACGAACTTCGGCTTCGTCTGGCGCAGCGTCCACACCGTACCAGCCGCAAGGAGGATGACCGCTCCGAGCGCCTGGGTAGCAGTCCTGAGAAGGCGCTTCCACCGCGCCTCGGCCCGACGCGGCCCACGCACGGGCACGTTGGTAAAAACATTCCCGGCCCCTGACTGCCGCTGCTCGTTCTCGAGGTCGGCCATGCTCCGATTGAGTGCACCTCACATGCCAAACCCGGTATGGAGCTTGCCCTCCCCCCGGTGCCGACCTCCCACTACACTCCACCTGCATGAGAGAATCTGAAGGGCTGTACCGCTCGTTTCGTTTTCTAAAAAAGGCGCTCATCGGTCTTGCCGTGGTCGTGATCGGACTCGTTCTCGTTGGATATCTGTTCTTCATGCGTCACGTCGACGCGCCGAAAGCATGGATCGCGGCCGACCGCGAGCTCCAGGGCGGCGTTCTTCACTTCGGTGAGAAGGTCGAGCGAAAGGCCAAGGTCTTCATGCGCAGACCGAGCGACTACTTTCGCGGGGCGAACGGGATCCTTTACGCGACCAACGACCGCCTGATCTTCATCGGAGTGGCGCCGGGCGACAAGCTCGAGGATGACGACTCGCCTCCGATGATCCTGTCGCAGGAATTCCCCAACGATACGCTTCTCCTCATGGAGCCGGCGCGTCTGTATTTCCTGACGGCGCACGGCGTTCGCGTGGCGCATACCGGAGTCGCGGGTGCGGAGTTCGCCGCGTCCGGTGGCGAGGAAGCCGCTCTCGATTCCCTCGTGAGCCACGTGACTTCCATTCACACAAAGCAGCGAAGGGAAGCGGCGCGCGAGCAGCGGCTGCGCGAAGCCGTCGCCGCCCTCATCCGCGAGCCTCTCCACTATACTGTGAAGCGGGGCGACGCTCTCTCCATCATCGCGACGAAGTTCGATGCGACTCCGGAGCAGATCCAGAAGTGGAACCAGCTGGAAGGAGACATGGTGAAGATCGGACAACGGCTGCTGGTGAAGCCCGCGAAGTAGCGTTCGAGGTGCCTTCGCCGTATGCTGTAACGATCGCGCAAAGGACGCGCGTCACTCAATAAGGAGAATAAATGGACGACAATATCAAACAGACTCTCGAGAAGCTGCGTGAAGAGCTCACCAACGCTGGAAAGCGCCTCGCGGAGCTGGCAGAAAAAGGACAGAAGGAGCTCCCGCACGCCGCAAAGCGAATCAACGAGGAGTACCAGCGCCTTCAGGCACTGCTCGACAGCGCGGTAGACAAGCTCAGGAAGAAATAACGGTCGCGTCTCGCTCGAGACGTTGCTCCGACTACAACCTCAGACCAGCCGGGGACGCGCTTCGTGTCCCGCTCTGTACGCGGAAAGAACCTGAATGTCGCCGACCGTCGGAGCGGTGAGCGAATACACGATCCCGAGCCTCCAGCTCTCGTGCGCGAGGTGGTACCGCCGGTAGACGATGTAGGGTGAATCCTGAATCGCTTTTTCCACGGCGTCATCTTCGATTTCCGAGAGCGCTTTGTCGGGGAGGCAAATCTCCGGCGGCGGTTCGTCACCAAACTCGAGGCGCATGACCTCGGCGCGAGACGTGATGAGCCAGCATTCCATTCGAGGATCGGGAATCAGTGGATTTGGCGGAGCGCCAAATTTGACCGCGAACGGGCGCGGTGGCTAGTCGCTCTCCTTCAGGATCTCACGGACAGGTGATCTCCCAGATCGCGGGACCGGTGGTCACCAGAATGCAGGTCTTCGCTGTCTTCGAGTGGGTCGCCGTCGCACCCCACGTCGGAGGAGGGCCGGGATCGTAAGTGGAGGCGACCGTCACTCCGACTGTCCGCGTGAAGCCCTGCGCGGAACCGTCACCCGAGAAGAAGCTTCCCTGGCTTTCCATCTGGTAGTTCATCTGGTAGATGGCCAGATTGCGCAGATCCGCCTTCATCGAGGCAACGTAGGCTTCTTCCTTGAAGCTGACGAACTTGGCGATGGCGATGCCGGCAAGAATCCCAAGCACCACGAGAACCACGACGAGCTCGATCAGGGTGAAGCCCTTTCTCTCAGCTCGCATTTGCGTCGGGTCGGGGTTGGGGCCGGCAAGCTCGCTGCGCAAAAAGTCAAAGCTTCAGGCCGTTCGCACAAGTCCCAACCTTTGCCTGGCCGCCTTCCTGGCTACCTGGCCGTCTTCCTTGTAGAGGAAGTCTTCGGTGTGAAAAGGGCCCGGTACTGGGCGTATCCCTCCGCCTCCAGCCGCGCGACTGGAATGAAGCGCAACGCCGCCGAGTTCATGCAATAGCGGAGGCCGGTGGGCCTTGGGCCGTCGTCGAAGACGTGCCCGAGGTGTGAATCCGCGTGCGCCGAGCGAGCTTCGGTGCGGCTGTAGCCGAGAATGCGATCAGTTCTCGTGCGGATGTTCGACGGCTCGAGCGGTTGCGTGAAGCTCGGCCAGCCGGTTCCGGAATCGTACTTGTCGAGGGAGCTGAAGAGCGGCTCGCCGGAGACAATGTCCACGTAGATCCCGGCCTCATGGTGATCCGAGTAGATGTTGCTGAACGGTCGCTCGGTCGCATCGTGCTGCGTAACCGCGTACTGAATCGGACTCAGCCTTTTTTTCAGCTCCGCGTCACTTGGCTTGACGAAGGGCTTCCGGGCAGGCGCCGCAGGAGGGGCGGCGGCGGGCTTCGTCTGGGCTTCAACAACGGGCGTGACAGCCAAGGCGCCCGAGAGGGCTGCGCCGGCGGCCAGAGCCTTGAGAACCATTCTATGGTAGTGCACGACAGCTCCGATGGGCGGGGGACTGGGGGAGCGGCAGGGAGTGGGCGATTCCGAACTATGATACGCCACTCACGCTGTTATGGTCCAGTCCCGGCGTAGGTAGCTGAAGATGTGTCCGATCTCGATGATCTCGAGCTTGAGTGAAGGCGGCGCGAGCGCGGACTGGCTATGCTACGAGCGATGCGGTCCCGGGTTGCCAGTCCAGGCGTCTCAATGCATCGACCACGATGGGGTCGAAATGCTTTCCGCTTCCTTCTCGGATCGCGTCGAGAGTGTCACTGAGTGCCCACGCCGCCCGGTAGGGTCTTTCATGGGTGAGCGCATCGAGGAAATCGGCCACGGCAACGACGCGTGCCTCGAGGGGAATGTCCTCTCCGCTGAGGCCGTCCGGATAGCCTGAACCATCCCACTTCTCATGATGGCTGCGCGCGATTCGCTGTGAAAATATCACCAGATCGGAGTGGCCTCTGGAGAGCATCCTCGATCCGATGACAGTATGCGTCTTCATGATCTCGAATTCCTTTGCCGAAAGAGCGCCGGGGTTGAGCAGTATGCTGTCGGGAATGCCAACCTTTCCGATATCGTGGAGTGGCGCTGCTCGCTTGATGAGCTCGACCGCGCGGGGAGCAAGCCCAATCGTCCGAGCCAGGAGGCCGGACACTTCCCCAACTCTTTTCGTGTGATCGCCTGTGTCGTCGTCCCGAAACTCGACGGCGCCCGCCAGGCGCTCCACCATTTCGAGCTGCGACTGCTCGAGCTCTTCCGTCCGTTCCAGCACCTTCTTTTCCAGCTCCGAGTTCTGGAGGCGAAGTGTCTGATAAAGAAAGCGCGTCTCGAGAAGATTTCTGATACGCAGCACTACCTCCGCGTGATCGAATGGCTTCCCGACGAAATCCTTTGCGCCGAGCGCAAGCGCTCTGCGTTTCACCTCGGTGGAGTGATCACCGGTGAGCATCAAAACGGGAATGTGCTCGATTCCCTGCGTGAAGGGGGCGAGATCCTCCAGCACCGCGAAGCCATCGCGCAACGGCATGTGAAGGTCCAGCAGCACGAGGTCGGGCCGGCACTCGGCGTAGAGCGCGCGTGCTCGACGGGGATCCGTCGTAGATGTGACGTCCTGATAGCCCGCCATGGAGAGAATGCGCACGAGAAGGCGGATATTTTCCTCCTGGTCGTCGACGACGAGCAGCCTTCCCTTCTGGGGCGGGGGCACGGAGCTCATTGTGTACGCGCGGCCTCGCGCGCAATCGGCTGATCGAGAACGGCCCTCACCTTGTTCGCGAACTGCCTTGGCGTGAATGGCTTCTGCAGGAACGCCGTTCGGCCGTCCAGTACGCCGCGGCGCATTATCTCGTCGTCGGTATAGCCCGACATGAAGAGCACCTTCATCTCGCTTCGCGTTTCGGAGAGCTTTTCGACCAGTGGCCTTCCACTCATCAGCGGCATTACTACGTCGGTCGCGACCATGTCGATGTTGCCCTCGTGACCGGTCGCCAGCGCGAGCGCCTCGACGCCATTTCGCGCAAGGAGGACGGTATATCCGCTTGCTTCAAGAATGCGCGCGGTGAGAGATCGCAGCGCTGCATCGTCCTCCACGATCAAGATCGTTTCACTGCCATGTGACACTGAAGCGTTCTCGACCGCTGATGAGGCAACCGCTTCGCGACTGTCGAGCCTGGGAAAATAAACTTTGAACGTCGTTCCCTTCCCGGGCTCCGAATAGACCCATATATCTCCGCCCGATTGCTTGACGATCCCGTAGACGGTGGAGAGGCCGAGCCCCGTTCCCTTTCCCTGATCCTTCGTCGTGAAGAATGGCTCGAAGACGCGCAGCTGCACGTCGCGCGTCATTCCCGTTCCTGTATCGCTCAGGGCCAACATCACGTACGGGCCTGGCGCCGCATCGAGATGCCGATCGCTGTGCCCATGAGAGAGATTGGTGTTCGCCGTCGTTATGTGCAGCCGCCCGCCATTGGGCATCGCATCGCGGGCATTGACCGCAAGGTTGATGATTACCTGTTCGAGCTGTCCCGGGTCCGCGTTGATCAGCGCCAGATGCGGCTCGAGCGTAGTCGCGAGCTCAATGTCTTCTCCAATCAGGCGCCCGAGCAATTTTTCGATGCCCACCACCACCGAGTTCACGCTGATGGGGCGAGACTGCATCACTTGCTTGCGGCTGAAGGCGAGCAGCTGGCGAGTGAGTCCCGCGGCGCGCTGAGCGGCGTCGCTGATCTCCTGGACGTCACCGTGCCTGGGGTCGGCCGACTCGATGTCCTCAAGCAGCAATGAGCTGTAGCTCATGATCACAGTGAGGAGATTGTTGAAATCGTGCGCCACCCCGCCCGCCAGCTGTCCCACGGCATCCATCTTCTGTGACTGCGCAAGCTGCTCCTCGAGCCTGCGCTGCTTCGTGAGGTCTCTCACGGTGTAGACGAGAGTGCCCGGTGCGAACGCTGCCGCCTGCACGTCGACAACCCTCCTTCCAGACGAGGCGGCGGAGCGATCGGTGCCGACGAGTGAAGCGAGCGACTGACGCTCGACTCCCGCGGCTTCAACCGGCTTCACACTCTCCGGTAACACTTCTCCGAGAGGAATGGCCCGCAGCTCTTCGACAGTATTTCCCGTCAGCTCGCACGCCGCTGGGTTCGCGTCGAGGATGTGCCCGGTGTCATCGGCAATGAACAGAGCGTCACTGACGTGGTCGAAGATGCGTCGCAAGCGCTCCTCGCTCTCACGTCGGCCCGCCTCGGCTCTGCGACGGTGTGATCTCTCTCCAGCGCGCTCCAGGGTCGCGAGCAGATGGTCGGGCTGCACCGGCTTGATCAGATAGTCGTAGCTCTCCTCCCGCAGCGCCCGGAGCGCGCTGTCCAGCGATGCATTGCCAGTGAGAATCACGACTTCAGTGATGGCCGAGACCTCGCGCAATCTGGCCACCAGCTCGATGCCATCCATGTCGGGGAGACTGAGATCGACCAGCGCGATGGTGGGCGAATCCTCCATTGTCCTGGCGAGCTCCAGAGCCTCGAGGCCGGAAGTCGCACCCACCGGGTTGTGGCCGTGGACTCTGAGTATGTCCGTGATGGTGCGCAGCATCTGCGCATCGTCGTCGACGACAAGAACCCGCAGCGAGTCAGGTCGCATAAATCTCATCGAGAATTTCGATCAGCTTGCCTGGCGGAAACGGCTTCTGGAGACTCGCGTGAATCAACTTTGGCTCGACGGACTGCGCATTCCCGTTCTTTGAACCGGATTGTCCGTTGCAAAGGATGAGCGCCACTCCCGGACTCACCCTCTTGATCGCAACCACGGATTCCCTCGGCGATATCCCGTCGAGGAGAAGATCCAGGACGACGGCTGGTGGCGATCTCTTCTCGAGCGTGGAGAGCGCCTCGTTGAGGGTCCGCGCCTCGAGCGCGAGATATCCCTCTCTTTCGAGCAGCGTGCATAGCCCGCTGAGAAATGCGGCATCGTCGGCTACGATCAACACGGGCCTCACATCCTTCGCGCTTTGCTCGAGCATCTCGAGAAGGCCCGACAGCACGTCTGGCTTGGCAAGAACTCTGAGCGCTCCTTCGCGCTCTGCCTCAGCGATGATGTTGGCGGCGGTGTACGCGGTCATGAGGATGACACGGATCCCCGGCCGGATGGACTTCATTTCCTTGAAGGCTTCCACACCGTTGATGCCGGCCATTCGCACGTCCATCAGCACTGCGTCGTAGGCGTGATCTCGAACCGCCTCGACGGCGGCCTCTCCGCTGAACGCGCCATCTGCCTCCCAACCGTGCAGCCGGACGATATCGGAAAGCGTGCGCACCATTTGCTTCTCGTCATCCACGATCAGGAGCCGGCGCATCATGCAGCCCCCGACTGCGCCGCGGGCAGCTCGACTGTGACGGTCGAGCCCTTTCCCAACTCGCTCGTGGCGGATATTTCTCCGCCATTCGCGTTGACGAGGCTCCGCGACACCGCTAGTCCGAGACCGATCCCGCGCGCCTTCGTTGTGAAGAGAGGCTCGAACATTTTTTCGAGCTCGCTCGGTGACATCCCAATGCCCGTATCGATGAAGTCCAGTTTCACCTTCCCGCCTTCAGCGCGTGCTCGCAGAGTGAGCGTGCCTCCATTGCCGTCCATGGACTGGACCGCGTTCGTCACGAGATTCAGGATGACCTGGCCCATCTGAGTGCGGTCGACGGACAGCGGCGGAAGATCCGCGGGCAAATCTCTCTCGACCCTGATGGTCTCCAGAGGTTCAACGCGCTCGAGCTGCTCATTTACCAGTTGCTCCACCGAAACCGTCTCCAGTATCGGCGGCTTCACCCGGGCGAAGTCGAGCAGATCGCCAACGATCTTCCCCGACAACACCACCTGCGTTCGCAGAATGCCGAGGTATTCCTTGACGTCGGGGGTCGCCTCTTTCAGCACCATCCCCAGGTAGTAGAGGGCGTTGGTCATTACGCCGAGTGGGTTTCTCAGCTCGTGTCCGACTCCGCCGGCTAGCTGGCCCAGCATGACAAGCTTTTCCCTCCGTACCAGCGACTCCTGTGCATCGTGCAGCTCGGCCAGAGCCGCATTGAGGTCGCGAGTGCGTTCCTGGACCCGCGCCTCGAGGCCGTGGCGCGAATCGTCGACTTGCTGCGCCATCATATTGAACGATTGGGCCATCACGCCAAGCTCGTCCTGTCTGGAAGTATTCACCCGACGCGAATAGTCTCCGGCAGCGATTCCCTGCGCCGCGAGTGTAATGTCCCGGAGGGGCGTGGTTATCTGCCTGCTGATCAATAGAGCCGCCAACCCGCCAATGAGCGCGAGCAGCAGCGCCGCGAGCATCATGTTACGCAGAAAGCGATTGGCGGGAGCGAGCACGTCGCTGCTCGGGAGATCAACCCAGACGAGCCAGGGGGTAAGCCTGATCGGGACCGCGGCGCCGACTCTCTCTGCTCCACTGTGCGATCGATACACGACAGCGTTGCCATCCGCGGAATCAATGGGTGGGCCTGGAACGACGCTCGACAGATTGGTCCAGAGTTTCCGGTCCGCATTTCCAAGTAGTACGGACGCATCCTTGCCGATCAAGCCGCCGATCAATTGCGACCCCTGACTGGATGAGATCTGCCTGTACTCCTGCACGAAACCGGTTGTGTCACGCGAAGCCGTGACGATGGGTGTGACCAGCGCGTAATGAAGAATTCCGTGATCCGACGCGATTGGTCCGATCGTCGTCTCGTGCGGGAGCGCGGTATTGTCACGCCGGTTTCGCAGAAAGGCGGCACTCTCCGGCGTCGGCCCGTCTACCCAGAGAAGTCGTCGACCCAGTCTATCGTTGACTTCGATGCCGAGAATCTGCGGACTCGCCGCTATGCGCTTGATGGAGCTCTCCGCGCCCGCTTGGGAGCGGCCATCCCTGGTGACGGTGTATCGAATCAGCGTGCTGTCCGCCGCGATCCGTTCGATCTCGGCGCGCAGTCGTCGCCCGGAATCCTCGAACACGGATCCCAGCCGAAGGGAGGCGCTCTTCATTCTCGCCGCGGCGGAAACCATGAGGGCGTTCGTCAGCTGGCGGTACGCGATAAACGAGAACAGCGCGAGCACGGCGATGAGCAGGGCCGAGATCAGAAGCGGCAGCTTCCGGGACAGAGACTTCGAGCGAAGTGAGTGAGGCAGAGCGGCACCACCGGAGAAAAGTGTGAAGATGGGGTCGCGGGAATGCCCATAAGATTGACGCGGTGCCCGGAAGCCCGGTCACGATTAGACACCAATCGGGGCGCAATTACGCCCGCGAGAGCTCAGGACGAAGCACTCCCTCCCTTCCTCTACAGTAGTGGGAAACTCAGTCGGGGCAATGTCGTTTTCTTATCAGATAGGGGCGATTTCTCATCAGATCGCCTCCTGAGCGGGTTAATAGGAGCGTTGGACCGATGCCGGAGGCGTAACATCATCTGGCCATGCGACGGCATCAGCCTCGGCACGGCGTCCGCCCAAGCAACGGAGCGTGCTTGCGAGGCTTAGACCCGGGAGCATGTCTGGGTCAAGGCGCACTGCCGCGTCTCAGACTGCTTACGTGTAGCGGAATGCCGGCGTGGGCCATCGCGAGCACCTGGTCGAAGGACTATCGTTTGCTCATGCTACAGGATTTGATTCCTTCAAGATCGTCGAGAGATTAGCGGTGGGCGCTGCTACCGCCCGGTTGATGAGGCGCGCATGACCCAGATGGTCTGGCGAGCTTGGGCTGTCTTCCTCGGTGCCGCGTTGATTGCCGCAACCACCGCCTGTCGACCCAAGCCGGCGTCCGTGGAAGAGCTCTACACCACTCGCATGCTCGGACTCAGCTATCTCCAGCGAAACCAATTGCCGGAGGCTGAATCCGCGTTCAAGAAGCTCACCAAGCTCGCGCCCGACGATCCCCTCGGCTACGCGAACCTTGGACTCACCTACCTGCAAGCCGGCCGCTACGCCGAGGCAGAGAAGCAATTGCGGCGCGCCCGCGAGCTGGACCCGGCGAGCACGGAGGTGGGTCTCGTGCTTGCGAGGCTCTACTCGCTTACGGGACGTCCGTCGGACGCACGCGCGACGCTCGAGCGGCTCCGCCGCGACACTACCGGCAATGCTCACGTGCTGTACGCGCTCGCCGAGCTCGAAGCTCAGCAACCCGATAGCGCTTCGGCCCGCAGGTACGAAGACCGACTGAGGGACGTGCTCGCGGTCGCGCCAGCGAATCTCGCCGCGCGATTGAAGCTCGTGGATGCGCTCGCGCGGCGCGGCGAAGCTGACAGCGCCGTTCGGCACCTCGAGGAAGTGCGGCGGATACCACCCGAGCCTCCAAAGGAGGCAAGGACGTATCTGGACAGCTCGATTCAGCTCCTACGTGCGGGAAAGCTCGTGCAGTCGCGGACGACGCTCGACCGCTTCTTCGGACTGATGGAGGTCACGGCGCCGTATCAGGCGTCGCTGGACGACGTGAAATGGACTGAAGGTCCGATCCCTGGGCGTCCTATCCTTACCTTTGCGCCGAAGTCCTTCATCTCGCTCCGCGGGGTGCGAGAGCGAGCGACCATCGACATGGCAAAATTCACAGATGCGACGGAGGACGCGGGTCTCGCAAGCGCGGAAACCCGTACCGGGGCTGCCGCTGCGCCAGAGCGGCAGGACGGACCGACCGCCCTTGCCGCTGGCGATGTCGACGGCGACGGCACGGATGACCTATTCGTCACGGTGTGGTCGCCGGCACTGCGGAGATCCGTCGCACATCTCTATCGTGTTCAGAGCGGATTCGTTCGAGACGCTACCGAGCGCTCGAGCATCTCCCTTCCGCAGGGTGCCGCATACGCCACCTTCGCGGACTACGACAACGATGGCTGGCTGGACCTCTTCGTCATCGGTGGTGAGAGACGCGGTCACCTGTTCCGCAACCGCGGCAACGGGACGTTTGTGGAGGTGACGGCGAAAGCCGGAGTTGCTGACGTCAAGGGAGCGCGCAAGGCGCTCTTCGTCGACCTCGATCACGACGGCGACCTGGACCTCCTTCTCGTCGGAAACGGTCAGCGCACCGTGTACCGCAACAATCTCGACGGGGGGGGGACCTTCACCGAGGCAACAGCAAGCTTCGGTCTCGCCGGCGGCGGCGACGCGCGCGACGCTGTCTTCGGCGACTTCGACGGCGACGGACGCATCGACGTCTTCGTCACGAACGAGCATGGCAGCGACGCCCTCTTGCGCAATGGGGGTGCGCAGCGCTTCAGCGACGTGACCGCGACGAGTGGACTGGCAAGCAGCGGCGGGTCAGGGGGGGGGGCCACGGCGGCAGGGGATTATAACAACGACGGATTCCTCGATCTCTTCGTCGCGAGCACGAATGGCGGCGAGCCGACGCTCTGGCTCAACAAAGGAGACGGCACCTTCACTCGCGACCGCCGCTCGAGTGCCGTAGTGCAGGCGCTCCGCTCTACGGGGGGGGCGGGATTGGCAGCGACGTTCGTGGACTACGACAATGACGGCTGGCTCGACCTCGTGGTGGCGGGCACGTCCATCGCGCGCGGCAAGAAGGGTTCTCCTGCGACGGACAAATCCGCGCGCGAAAAAGGTTCCAATGCGGTGTTTCTCTTTCGGAACGACGGCACGGGCAGGTTTCTCGATCGGTCGAGCTTGG
>CAYMKQ010000016.1:38155-40022 GCA_964391175.1 uncultured Gemmatimonadaceae bacterium
GTGTTTCTCTTTCGGAACGACGGCACGGGCAGGTTTCTCGATCGGTCGAGCTTGGTTCCGGGTCCTGTGCGGGCGGCCGGGGCGTCCGCGATCGTGGTCTCGGACGTCGATGACGATGGCGACGAAGATCTGTTGCTGATCGACGCCGCCGGCGCGCCGCGACTACTGCGCAACGATTTCGGGAACAGCAACCTCGCAGTGAACGTGGAGCTCAAGGGCCTCCGCAGCGGAAGCGGCAAGAATAACGCGTTCGGCATCGGTGCGAGGCTGGAGCTTCGAGCGGGTGATATCTACCAGACACGCGTCGCCACCGGTCGCACGACGCACTTTGGCCTGGGGCCGCACCTCAAGGCCGACGTGCTCCGCGTGGAGTGGCCTAACGGCGTGCCGCAGACCGTGTACTTCCCAGGATCTGATCAGGACGTCGTCGAGCGCGAAATGCTCAAGGGGTCGTGTGCGTTCGTGTACGCGTGGGACGGGAAGCGCTTCCGGTTTGTGACCGATGCGATGTGGCGCAGCGCGCTGGGAATGCCACTCGGCCTCATGGGGGGGGGCAGCACGAGCGCCTTCGCTCCCGCGGGCGCGTCGCAGGAATATCTGCGCATTCCAGGGGATGCGCTCCAGCCGCGCGACGGACGTTACGTGCTCCAGCTCACCGAGGAGCTCTGGGAGACGGCGTACGCCGATGAGGTCAAGCTGCTCGCCGTCGACCACCCGGATTCGGTAGATGTGTTCGTGGACGAGCGCTTCGTGCCTCCGGGTGCGGTAAAACTCCGTCTCTTCCAGGTCGCGCGACGCTACTTGCCACTCTCCGCAACCGACGAACGTGGCAACGACGTCCTGCCGGCGTTGCGCGAGAGCGACGACGTGTACGTGTCGAACCTCACGCCCATGCAGTATCAGGGAGTGGTAGAGCAGCACGATCTCATTCTAGACCTCGGCGACGTTGCGGGCCGCCCTGGCACCTTCCTCTTCCTGCGCGGCTGGATCTATCCCACCGACGCCAGCATCAACGTCGCGCTCTCGCAGCAGTCTTCGATCAAGCTCGCCTCTCCTTCCCTCGAGGTGCGCGACGCGAAGGGCCGATGGCAGACCGCGATCGCGAACATCGGCTTCCCCTCCGGCAAGGACAAGACGATCGTGGTCGATCTGGCCGGAAAGTTTCCGACCGCGGATCATCACGTGCGCATTCGCACGAACATGCAGATCTACTGGGACCAGGCGGTCGTCTCTCGCGCTCTCGCGAACAGCCCGGTGAAGATCACGACGCTGGCGCCCCTATCGGCCGATCTCCATTTCCGCGGCTTCTCCAGCATGTATCGCAAGGGTGGTCGCTACGGGCCGTACTGGTTCGCCTACGACGACGTGGCGAAGGAGTCACCCTGGCGACCAATCGAGGGCGCCTTCACGCGCTTCGGCGACGTGCTGCCCCTGCTCCGGAATCCCGACGACATGTACGCGATCATGGGCCCGGGGGACGAGGTGACCATTCAGTTTGACGCTAGCTCCGCGAGCTCGCTACCGCCGGGCTGGAAGCGCGACTTCCTGCTCTACACCGACGGGTGGATCAAGGACTCCGATCTGAACACCGCATTCGGCACCACAGTGGGCCCCCTCCCGTTCCATGGCGTGAAGGCGTACCCCTATGGACCGGCGGACGCGTACCCGACCGATCCGCAGCATCAGCGCTATCTCCAGGAGTACAACACGCGCGTCGTAAAGGGGAGCGTGTCGCCGCCGTGATGTACGGAGGCTATACTCTGATCCGTGCTGCACCGACCCCACCCCGCCGTTCGGCGCGCCATCATAGCTGTGCCCTTTCTGGCAGCTATGCTGCTCGCGATGCGACTGGATCGCGGGCCGAGTC
>CAYMKQ010000017.1:0-9386 GCA_964391175.1 uncultured Gemmatimonadaceae bacterium
CGATCCGTGTCCGTGCGGATCGGGCAAGAAGTTCAAGAAGTGCCACGGGGCAAACTTGTAGTCGGGATCGTGGCGTGCACTGGCCAGCTGCAAAACTGAAGCATGGAGCTGTAAGCAAACAACGCTGATAGCTGCCCAGCTCGGCTCCCTGCTTCGGTTTTCGGGATGGCAGACGGCAGCGCCCCGATGACACGCGCCCATCGCAGGTTCCGGTTGCGCGCTGCCCCGCGGCGATCATCTCGACTCTACAATCAAAGAGATCGAGATGCCCCTCACCATCCGCGAGCTTCCCGCCGCAGAACGCCCCCGCGAGCGGTTGCGCACCCACGGAGCGCACGCCCTAAGCTCGGGCGAGCTCCTCGCGATCCTCCTCGGCAGCGGCTCCGAAGGCCGCTCCACGCTGGGCATCGGTCAGGAGATACTCGCGACCTGCCGCGGATCGCTCCGGCATCTCGCCGCGCAGCCAGTGGCGGCGCTGACTACCGTCGGTGGCGTGGGAACGGCTCGTGCGGTTGCCATTCATGCCGCCCTGGAGCTGGGAAGACGGATGGCCGCGGAGGAGCGACAGGAAGGCGCTCCCGTCCGGTGGCCTCGCGATGTATTCGAGCTTTTCGCGCAGAGGCTGGAGGATCTTCCTGTCGAGGAGTTTCACGTCGCGGTGCTCGACTCGCAGCACCGGCTGGAGCGCGACATCACCGTGACTCGCGGCCTCCTCAACTCATCGCTCGTCCACCCGCGCGAGGTCTTTCGCGAGGCCATCGCGGAGCGCGCGGCGGCGATAATCCTCGTACACAATCATCCGAGTGGAGATCCGACACCATCGCCTGACGACAGGGTAGTAACAGAACAGCTCGTGCAGGCGGGCAAGATACTCGACATACCGGTGCAGGATCACGTTATTATCGGAAGGGGACGCTACATGAGCTTCGCGGAGGCGGGACTGTTGTGACGGCGGGCGCGGTCAGAGAGACGAAAATACCATCCTGGATCGAAGAGGGTCTGCCCGAGAGGCTCGACCGGGACCTGCTCGCGCGCGCCTATCGATTCAGCGAGCGCGCGCACGCTGGCCAGAAGCGGCTTTCCGGTGACCGGTACGTCTCTCACTGTGACGAGGTCGCCAAGATCCTTGTCGATCTCCAGCTCGACTCGGTCACCGTCGCGAGCGGCCTGATTCACGATGTCGTCGAGGACACGGCCGTCACCGTCGACGATATCGAGGGGGAGTTCGGGAAGGAAATCGCCGAGATCGTCGACGGCCTGACCAAAATCGGTCACCTTCCGCTCAACTCCTCTCAGGAGAGGCAGGTCGAGAACTACCGCAAGCTCCTGCTCTCGATCGCGAAGGATGCGCGCGTAATCCTGATCAAGCTCGCTGACCGCCTGCACAACATGCGCACACTCGAGTTTCTGCCGGCGGAGCGGCAGCGCCGGATCGCGCTGGAGACGCGGGACCTCTACGCGCCACTGGCGCACCGTTTCGGGATGGCGAAGGTCAGGTGGGAGCTGGAGGATCTCGCGTTCAAGCACCTCGAGCCGTCGGAGTACAAGGCGCTCGCGAAAAAGGTGGCTGTGAGGCGTACCGAGCGGGAGCAGGCGATCGCCCAGCTGAAGGAGCCGCTCGAGAGCCATCTGAGAAAGGCGGGCATCGCCAACGTCGAAGTGACGGGCCGGCCGAAGCACCTCTGGTCGATCTACAAGAAGATGAAGAAGTGGGACAAGCCGTACGAGGAGATCTACGATCTGCTGGCGGTGCGCGTCGCGGTGAACGCGGTGCCCGATTGCTATCACGCGCTCGGTGTCATCCACGACCAGTTCACTCCGCTTCAGGAGCGCATCAAGGACTACATCGCGCAGCCCAAGTCGAACGGATACCAGTCGCTGCACACGACAGTGTTCGGCCCGGCCCGTCAGCTGTTCGAGATCCAGATTCGCACCCGCGAGATGCATCGGACCGCTGAATACGGTATCGCCGCACACTGGCGCTTCAAGGAGGACAGCAAGAGCGCGGACGAGCTTGACCGCGCGCTCCAGTGGTTCCGGCAGGTCCTCGAGCTCCAGCTCGACGCCAAGACTCCGGACGAATTCCTCGAGTTCCTCAAGCTCGATCTCTATCAGGACGAGATCTTCGTCTTCACCCCGACCGGTGACGTAATCCAGCTGCCCAAGGGCGCGACACCGATCGACTTCGCGTTCGCCGTGCACACCGAGGTTGGATTGCATTGCCAGGGCGCGCGCATCAATGGCCGCATCGCCAGCCTCGCCCGCGAGCTCAAGAATTCGGAGACGGTCGAGATCGTCACGTCGCTGTCGGCAAAGCCCAGCCGCGACTGGCTCGCCCACGTCAGAACCGGGCGAGCGCGGCACAAGATCCGGCAGAGGCTCCGCATCGAGGAGCAGAACACCTCCATCAAGCTCGGCCGGGGGATACTCGAGCGCGAGATCAAACGGCGGAGGCTCACAAAGCCGGACGACCCCCAGCTTCTCGCTGTCGCCAAGGCGCTCCATCTAACGGACGTGAATCATCTCATCGCGTCCATAGGCCAGGGTGACGTGAATGTGTCTCAGGTTCTGAAGGAGCTGTACCCCGACGCCGAAGCCTCTCCGGAGGTCGCGAAGCCGGGCCCGCTCGACTGGCTCGTCGACCGCGTGCGCGGGGCGCCGAAGGGAGTCCGGATTCAGGGCGTGGACGGCATGATGGTGCGCTACGCCCAGTGTTGCCAGCCCCTGCCCGGAGACCCGGTCGTGGGGTATGTAACGAGAGGTCGCGGCGTCAGTATCCACCGCTCTGATTGTCCCAACCTTCTCATGCTCGTTCAGGAGCCTGAGCGCCGGCTGGAGATAGACTGGAAGGAGTTGGAAGGCGAGAAGTTCATGGTTCGGCTGGCCCTCGAGGCCACCGACCGCCGCGGGCTCTACGCCGACCTCGCTACCGCGGTCTCCGCGACCGGCACCGACATCCGGAGCTTCGAGCTGCACAGCTCCGATGGCCACGTGATCGGTGAGCTCGCGGTCGAAGTCGGGAACCTTGCGCACCTTCAGAAAATCCTCAAAGCCGCCAGACGCGTAAAAGGCGTCACCGAAGTCGCGCGGCGCGAGCGACTGTCCAGCGATATCAAGAATGTCGAAAGCAGCATTTGACCTGCGTGCTCCATTCGAGCCCGCGGGCGACCAGCCCAAGGCGATTGCGGAGCTGACACGGGGGCTCGAGCGGGGCGACCGCTTCCAGACTCTGCTCGGTGTCACCGGATCCGGAAAGACGATGACGGTCGCGCACGTCATCAGGAATTTCGGCCGTCCGGCGCTCGTGCTTTCTCACAACAAGACCCTCGCCGCCCAGCTCTACGGCGAGATCAAGAGCTTCTTCCCTCACAATGCGGTCGAGTACTTCATCTCGTACTACGACTACTATCAGCCGGAGGCGTACGTCCCCACGACCGACACGTACATTGAAAAGGACGCGTCGATCAACGAGGACATCGACAGGCTGCGTCTGCGCGCGACGTCGAGCCTGATGGAGCGGAACGACGTCATCATCGTGGCGACCGTATCGGCGATCTACGGATTGGGCGATCCGCGCTCCTACCGCGAGCAGATGGTGACGCTGACGAAGGGGCAGAGGATTCCCCGCGACGACATCCTCCGCTCTCTGGTGAAGATCCAGTACTCGCGCAACGACATGGGCCTCGAGAGAGGAACGTTTCGCGTGCGCGGCGACACGGTGGAGATCCTTCCCGCGTACGAGGAGCAGGGCTTGCGCGTCGAGATGTGGGGCGATGAGATCGAGCGCATCAGCAAGATCAATCCTCTCACCGGCGACACGATCGCAAACCTGGAGAAGGCTGCGATCTACCCCGCCAAGCACTTCGTCACATCGCGACCGACCATCGAGCGGGCCGTCGGGCTCATTCGTGAAGAGCTCGCGCCGCGCCTCACGGAGCTGCGCTCGTCCGGAAAGCTGCTGGAGGCGCAGCGACTCGAGTCGCGCACGAACTTCGACATCGAGATGATGCTCGAGATCGGCACCTGTGCCGGCATCGAGAACTACTCGCGCCATCTGTCGGGACGTGCCGCCGGGGAGAGGCCCGCCTGCCTCTTCGACTATTTCCCGGAGGATTTCATCGTCGTGGTGGACGAGGCCCACGTCACTCTGCCCCAGATCGGCGGCATGTTCAATGGGGATCGCGCCCGCAAGCTCACGCTGGTCGACTACGGATTCCGCCTTCCCAGCGCTCTCGACAACCGGCCACTCACGTTCGACGAGTTCCTGTCACTCACGCCGCGCGCCCTCAACATCACCGCGACGCCGGGCGAGATCGAGCTGCGACTCTCCGAGGGAGCCGTCGTGGAGCAGATCATTCGTCCGACCGGATTGGTCGATCCGGAGATCGAGGTCCGACCAGTGCGTGGGCAGGTGGACGACCTGCTCAACGAGATCCGCATCCGCGAGAGACGGGGGGAGCGGGTGCTCGTCACGACTCTCACGAAGAGGATGGCCGAGGATCTGGCCGACTACCTCCAGCAGATGGGCGTACGCGCCAGGTACATGCACGCCGACATCGACGCGATCGAGCGGATGGAGATCATCCGAGGCCTGCGGCTCGGCGAATTCGATGTGCTGATCGGCATCAACCTGCTGCGCGAAGGCCTCGACCTTCCCGAGGTTTCGCTGGTGGCGATTCTCGATGCGGATCAGGAAGGATTCCTGCGCAGCGATCGCTCTCTCATTCAGACTGTGGGGCGCGCCGCGAGGAATCTGAGCGGCCGCGCGATCTTTTACGCGGACAGGATGACCGGATCGATGCAGCGCTGCATCGACGAGACCGGCAGACGCCGGGAGATTCAGCGCGCTCATAACGTCGAGCACGGTATCACGCCGGTGAGTGTGGTCAAGAGCGTGGATCAGGTCCGCTTCAGCACGCGTGTCGCTGATGCACGCGCCGCGAGTGACGAGCGCGCGCAGGAGAGAGGCCGTCGTGTCGCCGAGTCCGCCGCGCACTATGGGACGAAAGACTTGCCGGCTCTCATCGCGGATCTCGAAGCGCAGATGCGCGAAGCTGCCACGGCGCTCGATTTCGAGACGGCGGCGCGGCTGCGCGATCAGCTCTTCGAGCTGAAAGCGAAGGCCGGACGAGAGCATAGCAGCCGAGGCGCGCTGGCAGGCCTGCACGGCCGCTAGCGATGCCAGCCCACCGGCACATCGTTCCTCCGCGGGCCGACCGAGGGCAGCTCCGGCTTTCCGAGCCGGAGCTGAGGGACTGGGGAGAAGAGCTGGGACGCTCCGCAGCCGCCCCGCTGGTGGTGACTCTCGCGGGCGAGCTCGGCGTCGGCAAGACCACGCTCGCGCAATCGATCTGTCTCGGATACGGAGTGCGGGAAGAGATCACGAGTCCGACCTACACGCTCGTTCATCAGTATTCGTCCCACAGATCGCCGGTTTTTCACATCGATCTCTACCGCCTCGACTCACCGGAACAGCTCACCAACCTCGGCTGGGATGAGATAGTCGGCTCGCACTCTCTGGTGCTCGTCGAATGGCCCGAGCGCGCGGGAACGCGCATTCCGGACGACCATCTCCCGATAGATCTCGACTACCTCCCCAACGATCTCACTCGGCGGATTCTGCTCGCCGGATGATGGACGGTAATACGCTGGCGCTCGAGGGCGCGACGTACGGGGGAAGCGTAGCCGTTCTGCGCGGGCAGGACGTGGTGGCCGAGAGAACGCTGCACGCCGAGGACGGCGGGATGCCAGTCACGGGCAAGGGAAAGGGGGAGCGCCTGATGCCCGCCATCGCCGAATGCATGGAGGAAGCGGGCGTGGGGCGCAGTGACGTCGCGCGGATCGTATGCGGCGCCGGACCTGGCAGCTTTACCAGTCTGCGCGTCGCCGCATCGGTCGCGAAGGGACTGGCGGTGGGATACGGCGCCGAGTTGTACGCGGTGTCGTCACTGCTTCTCACCGTGAGCGGCGCTCGCCCGCCGTTGGCCGAAGGAGCGTACCTCTCGGTGCTCGACGCGATGCGCGGCGAATGGTTCGCGGCCGATGTAGCGATACGATCGGATGGTGACATCGAGCAAACGAGCCAGGTCCGGCTCTTATCCGCAAGCGAGCTCGAGAGAATCGCGCGGCCCGGATCCGCGCTCCGCGTCATCGGTCCGGGTCAGGGCATCGACGCGCGACCGCACGCCAGAGGCGTGGCTCCGATCCTCGGCGAGGTCGTCCGCGGTGGTCAGGTCGATCTCGCTTCGTGGGAGCCGGATTACGGGCGGCTAGCCGAGGCTCAGGTTCGGTGGGAGGCAGCGCACGGACGGCCGCTCCAGCGGTGACCGCGCTCCTCCGTCCAGCCGTCGAGGGCGACCTGACTCAGGTCGCCCGGATCGAAAGAGCTTCCTTCGCGGATCCCTGGACTGAGGAGTCGTTTCGACGTCTTCTCGGCGGCCAACCGGCTATCTTTCTGGTGGCGGTTACTCCACCGGATTCGTCGGTCGCGGGTTATGTGGTCGCGTTTCCCGTTGGCGAAGACGGGGAGATTCTCAACGTCGCGGTGGAGTCGGCATTCCGCGGGCAGGGTCTGGCGGGACAGATGCTGGATGCGGTGCTCATAGAGCTCGCCCTACGCGGAGTGAGAACGGCGTTCCTCGAAGTACGGGAATCGAACGGCGCTGCCCTTGGTCTCTACCGCTCGCGCGGATTTGCCGAGATAGGAAGAAGACGCGGCTACTACCGGCGTCCCGTGGAGGATGCTCTGGTGATGCGCCGGGTCCTCGAAGGCGCTGAGGGAGGCGGGGAGAGAGTCGCGGGCGGTTTTGCTGACCGTTGAAATCGTTGGTTTGCAGGGACTCTGAGGTCCATCTATACTATTCTGGGCGAGCACCGAACTCTCACCAGGAGGCACAGTGAGTCGAAGTCTGAACAAAGTCATGCTGATCGGAAACCTGGGCAATGACCCCGAAGTCCGCTCGACAACGGGGGGCAACAGGGTCGCGACGTTCTCGCTCGCGACGAGCCGGTCCTGGAATTCGGCGAACGGTGAGAAGCAGGAAAAAACCGAGTGGCACCGGTGCGTAGTGTGGAATACGAAGGGGTCCGGTCTCGCCGACGTGGTCGAGAAATACTGCAAGAAGGGCGACAAGCTCTACGTCGAGGGACGGATCGAGTACCGCCAGTGGCAGGACAAGGAGAACCAGACCCGCTACAGCACGGAGATCAACGTCCGCGAGCTGACAATGCTCGGCGGCGGGAGCGGTCGTGGCGGTGGCGACTTGGACAGCGAGAGCGGGGCTGGAAGGAGCCGGGCGCCGGCGGCGGCGGGAGCGGCGGCGGGAGCGAAGGCCGGAGCCGCGAACACTGGCGGCGCGGATTTCGAGGATTTTCCTGGCGCCCTCGAGGATGGGGACGACGACCTTCCTTTTTAACCCTCCTATCGTAAAGATCGTTTGGGCGGCCCCGCTTTGCGGGGCCGCTTTGGCTATCTGGAGGACTGAAGCAGGGAGCTGTAAGGAAACTGCGCTGGTAGCTACTCAGCTTTCATACCGGCGTAATACTCACCCAAGGCGGATTTGGGGCGGGTCGAGTTGTTCGTTCCGACGCGGAGGACCGACGGCTGCGGAGTCCTCGACGTCGCCGGAGAGGCTAAATAGCTGACAGCGTCGTTGGCTTACAGCTCCCTGCTTCGGTATTCTCGTGGGTAGCTGGGCGCCCTGTCCCCCGATTTCCCGTGACCTTAGGGCAACAACCCCCGTCCATATGGTTGACCCGCCCAGGCGGCGTCCTACCCATCCGTCAAGCTCCGGGAGCACGTGTGATCGGTCATTTCTCCAAGGCAGTCTCGAGGACAGCAACGCGATCCGGCGTCCGCGCCGTCACCCTCATCGGGGCGGGCATTGTCCTTTCTTTCGCAGCCGCGACACGCGCACCAGCGCAGGTCGTCACGGCTCCTGACACGATACAGGCCGATACCACGAAGGAAGTCACCCACGTCGTCAAGAAGGGTGACACGCTCTGGGATCTGGCGCAGTTCTACCTCAAGGATCCATTTCGCTGGCCCGAGATCTTCCGCCGGAACACCGACGTGGTGGAGAATCCGCACTGGATTTACCCCGGTGAGATCATTCGCATCTGGGGCTACGAAGTGAGACCGGAAGCCCTCGCCCGTGCTGACAGTGCCGGGGCAGTGGTCTCGACCATCGTGACCCGCCCCGCTCCTCCTCCCCAGGATGGGCGTACGGATTTGACCGTGTTCGCGTCTCCACTGAGCCGCGCAGCCGTCCAGCTTGGCGAGCAGGTCGTAGGTCGCGCCCGCGCGCCCGGAGTGCGCCGCGGTGAGATCGAAGCCGCGCCGTACGTGGAGCGCCGCGGCGGCCCCGCCGGCGCCGGCAGACTCGTGGCAAGCGTCGATCGACCGGCGATTCTGGCGCCAACGGTTGAATCCAGATACCAGTTGAACGATCGTCTGTATATCGACCCACCGAGGGGCCAGGTCGCGAGACTTGGCGATAGATACCTGGTCTACGTGCTCGGTCGGGAGCTGAACGATGTCGGCCAGGTCATAGTTCCGACGGGAATCGTTCGCGTCGAGAGCGTTCCTCCTGGACAGCCCGCGCTGGTCCGCATCGTTCGTCAGTTCGGCGAGATCAGACTCGACCAGAGGCTCATTCCGTTCGGCGACGTGATCATTCCCGTAGCGTTCACCAGTCCAGTCGCCGGTGGAACTTCAGGCAAGGTACTCTACATTCACAACGAGCCGGTGCTTCCATCTATCGGCCATTACGTCGTGATCTCGCCCACCGCCGGAAGTGGAGTGCAACTCGGCGACGAGTTCACGTTCGTCGACTCCTCGATGGGACGCGAGGACCAGAGACCAGCGCCGCCGGTCTCCGCCGGAATCGCCCAGGTGGTTCGGGTCACGCCGTACGCGACGACGGCCATCATCATCAATCACGTGCAGCCCACAGTCCGCGAGGGGATCGCCGTGCGATTGACGGGCAAGATGCCCTGACAAGGGCTCACGAACGCAGCTCCAACTCATCGAAAAACTGAGAAAACCCAAGCTGCCCGCTGTCAGCTGACTACGCTGATAGCCGCGAGCCGCTTGCGACGGGACCGTTCCAACCGCGCGGGGAAAGGTACCGCGCTTCCGCCGGGCATCGTCGCGCAGGGTCGCGCTTGTCTCACGCCTGTGCCCAGACTCGCACCGGTGCTGTCCCGACGTCGTGAGGCTCGTGGCTGCCAGCGATGAGCTGGCAGCTCGCAGCTTGGCGTTTCTCAGTTGCAGTTCCAGCCCGCAGCGTTGATCCCAGGGCTGGATTCCCGCCACTGATCCCGGCGAACGAGTTAGATTAGCCCGATCAGATGATAGCGATCGCCCACTTTGTAGCAGTCACTTT
>CAYMKQ010000017.1:9486-29322 GCA_964391175.1 uncultured Gemmatimonadaceae bacterium
AGTTAGATTAGCCCGATCAGATGATAGCGATCGCCCACTTTGTAGCAGTCACTTTTTATCTGGGCGCGGCAGCCGTTGCTGCGCTGCCTTTCGCGCGCCGCGTAAAGGCGCCCGTGACAGGCGTAGTGGTCGCGCTGCTGCTCGGAATCGGCGCGCACGCCACGGCTGTCGCCGGCCTGATCCGGGAAGCGGGCGCTGCTTCGCTCACGGGTCTCGGTCCCGCGCTCTCCTTCGCCGGACTGGTGCTCGCGATCTCCCTCGTGATCGTCGAAGCACTGGCGCGTGAAGTAAGCCTCACGCTCATCGCCGCGCCGCTCACGGCCTTCGTCACCATGGCCGGCAACCTGACCGGCATGCACCCTTTCCTCGATCCACAGGGCACACGTGCGGTGTGGCTCACGATGCACATCGTTCTCAGCTTCGTCGGAATGGCCGCGTACGCCACCGCTGCCGCGGCGGGAACGATGTATCTCGTCGCTCGCCGCGAGTTGAAGTCCGGGCACTTCGGGCCCGTATTCCGGTTCTTTCCGCCCCTCGACACGCTCGATCGCGTCAACCACATGGCGTCGATCGCTGGATTCCTGGGGCTCACGCTCGGTCTCGCTCTCGCCGCTGCCTACTCCTTCCAGTATCGCGCGCTCGTTCTTCCCCAGATCATCTGGGGCATGAGCGCCTGGATCGGCGTTGGCGCTCTCGCGCTCGGCAGAGTGCTTCGCGGATGGCAGGCACGGCGCGCGGCGCTGATGTCGGCGGTGAGCTTCGCCAGCGTACTCGCCCTCTATGTGGTGTTCCGGGCGGCGTCTCTAAATCGAGGACAGTTCCTCTGAGCGCCTTTCCTGTCGCGCTGCACGGCGAGCATATACGGGCGCTCGTGGTCGGCGGTGGCGCGGTCGGCACCCGTAAAGCCCTTGCCCTCGCAGAAGCTGGGGCCAGCGTCCGCGTAATTGCTCCGCGGGTGACTGCGGAGCTCGAGGCGGCCGAACACGCCTCCCGCGTCGAGATCGCGCGCGAAGCGTACCGGAGCGAAGCGCTCGGCGACGAATCGCTCGTCTTCGCCGCCACTGACTCCCGCGAGGTGAACTTGCGGGTTGCCGCGGATGCCCGAATGCGCGGCAAGCTCGTGAATGTCGCTGACGCTCCCGCCGAGGGCGACTTCGACACAATGGCGATTCACCGGTCAGGCGATGTCACGATCGCCGTCTCGGCCGGTGGTGTTCCCGGTGCCGCAGCTCGAATTCGCGACGCCGTCGCGGCTCGGTTCGACGCCCGATACGATCGCGCCGTCTCCGCGTTGCGCGAGCTCAGGTTGCGACTGCTCGCGAGGGGCGGCGAAGACTGGGGAACGGCTGCCCCAGCGCTGCTGGGGGAGGATTTCTGCGAGGCCGTGGAGAGCGGCTCGTTCCCTGACAAGGTAGCGGCGTGGCGTTAATCGTCGCGGGAGTCAATCACACAACGGCGCCGATCGAGGTGCGGGAAAAGCTCGCTTTTCGTGCGCGGGATACCGTTGGTGAGCTTGGGCGGCTCCGTGCAGATAGACATGCTCGCGAGGGTGTGATCCTTTCCACCTGCAACCGTACCGAGATCTATCTTGTCGAAGAGAACGGTGACGGGCTGGGACACATCTCGAGGATTCTGTCGGACCGGCTCGGCCACGACGCCGCGCAGTTCATCTACGTCCACCGGGATCGTGAGGCGGTCGCGCATCTCTTCGGCGTCGCCGCTGGCCTGGACTCGATGATTCTTGGCGAAGCTCAGATACACGGTCAGGTGAAGCACGCGTGGGAACAGTGTCGAGCCGAATCCGGCCCGCTGCTCAACAGACTGTTTCAGAGCGCTCTGCTGGCCGGATCGCGCGCGCGGACAGAGACGGGAATCGGGAGAGGAGCCGCTTCGGTAAGCTCGGCGGCAGTCCAGCTGGCGAAAAAAATCTTTGGCGTGCTTGCAGGAAGACGCGCGATGATCCTCGGCGCCGGCGATGTCGCGGAGATCGCGCTCGAGTGCTTCCTCGACCAAGGCGTGAGAGTCGCAGTCGTCGCCAACCGCACATACGAGCGTGCGCAGGCTCTGGCCGAGCGTCATGGAGCGACCGCGATGCGCTACGACCAATGCTGGGAGGCGCTCCGCGATGTGGATGTCCTGCTTTGTTCAACGGCGTCGCCCGTACCGGTAGTAACCAAGGATCGAGTCCTGCCAAGCATCGAAGCACGCGGCGGCAGACCGCTCTGCATTCTCGACATAGCGCTTCCGCGCGACGTCGAGGGCGCGGTGGGCGAGCTGAACGACGTATTCCTGTATGACCTCGACGACCTTCAAGCGGCGGCTTCCGCGAATCTGGAGCAGCGCGAGGAGGATGTCCCCGCTGCCCGGAGAGTCATCGCCGAGGAAGTGCAGAAATACTGGGAGTGGGTGGCGGGACTCGCGGCTGTGCCGGTGGTGCGCGGATTCAGGGACGAAATGGATAGAGTGCGGAGCGTGGAGCTGGCCGCTGCTCTGCGTCGTCTTGGCCCGTTGTCACCGGAACAGGCGGAGAAAATCGAGCACTTCTCGAAAGCATTGATGAACAAGTTCCTGCATGAGCCGAGCGTACGGCTGCGCGCGGCGGCCGCGAACGGTCGCGGGTTGGGTGTCGTGGACGCTGCGCGGTATCTGTTCGCGCTTGAGGACAAGACTAGCGACCGCGTTTCCGACAATCCTCACGCAGACGATGCCTAAGAGAATTCTGGTCACGGGCGGAGCAGGGTTCGTCGGCTCGCACATCGCCGATCTCTTTCTCAGGGAGGGTTGGGAGGTCATTATCGTCGACGACCTGTCTTCGGGAAAACGCGAGAATCTTCCGACCGACGCCCGATTCCACGAGTTGAGCATTACTTCGCCTGAATTCACCCGAGTTGTCCGCGACGGGAAGTTCGACGTCGTTGCGCACCTGGCGGGGCAGATAGATGTACGGAAGAGCGTCACGGATCCAATTGCTGATGCGACGACCAATATCCTCGGCGCGCTCCGCCTGATGGAGGCGTTACGGGCGACTCGCGGCGCCGGTAGTGAGGGTAGTCACGCCCGTACAGTCTTCACGTCGACAGGCGGGGCTCTTTATGGGGATCTCAATACTCCGCCAAACCAAGAGACGTATCCGAAGGATCCTGAATCCCCGTACGCGATTTCGAAGCTCAGCGTCGAGTACTACCTCGCGTATTATGGCCGTGTGCACGGCAGCGAGACCGTGGCACTGCGCTTCAGCAACGTCTACGGTCCTCGACAGGATCCACATGGGGAGGCGGGAGTGGTCGCGATCTTCTGCGGGCGGATTCTCAACAACCACCCGCTCACTGTATTTGGGAATGGGCTCCAGACGCGCGACTACGTTTATGTGGGCGATGTGGCCCGCGCGGTTTTTCTCGCCGCGACGAAGCCGCTGCCGGAGAAAGGGGGGTTGGATGCGCGCGCGTTCAACATCGGAACGGGGCAAGGGACGAGCGTGATGGATCTGGCGTCACTCCTCCAGAACGCCGCGGGGAGCGACGTTCCCGTCGATTTTGCGCCGCACCGCCCGGGGGAGCAGCAGGAATCATCCGTCAATGCCGACAAGGCCCGCGATCTCCTGGGCTGGAAACCGGAGGTGCCGTTAGCTGAGGGCCTTGCGAAGACATTCGCGTGGTTCGCGCGAAACATGAGCGGAGCCGGGATTTGATCCTCCCATTGCTTCTGCTGCAGGTCGGCGGAGCGATACCAAGCTCTCCGGCAGAACTGGTTACCGCGTCGACCGGTGCGACGAAGATCGTGCTCGGCGCGCTTGTCGCTCTCTCGCTCATTAGCTGGGGCATCATCTTCGCCAAGTGGTGGGAGCTGCGTCGCGCCTCGAGGATCACACGGTCGTTCGCCCACGAGTTCGCGGGTGCGCACACGGTGGCGCGTGCCGCGCAGATGGCGCGGAGCAGCCATGGCCCACCGGCCACGATCATGGAGCGCGCGATGCGATTCATGCAGGAGACGACGCCGGCACTCTCCGGAACCGCCGAGCGCACCGCCCGCTTCAGCGGGTCGCAGGTCGAGGCGCTGCGTCTGGTCCTGGACGCCGAGACGACCGCCGAGCGCGATCGACTGAGCCGGTGGCTGCCCTCGCTGGCCACGATTGGCTCGGTGAGTCCTCTCATCGGATTGCTCGGAACGGTGCTGGGCATCATCGATGCGTTCCTCGGAATCGCGGAGAAGGGGTCGGGGAACATTGGGGCCGTCGCTCCCGGAGTAGCGGAGGCCCTCATCGCCACAGCCGCCGCGCTCAGCGTTGCAATCCCCGCCGTTTTCGCGTACAACATCTTCGCATCCCGTCTCAACAGAATCGAAGGGGAGCTCGAGAGCTTCAGCTCGGAGCTGATCGCGCTGATGGTGAGAGAGGGTATGATCTGATGTCACGCCGTGGACGCAGGCGCAACCGGCTGGTGCTCAACGCGGAGATCAACGTCGTCAGCCTCATCGACGTCATGATGCTCCTCATGATCATTTTCATGATCACCGCTCCCATGATGCAGGGAGGAGTGGACATCTCGCTGCCTCAGGCGCAGGCACGACCGCTCGAGTCGAAGAGCGGTCTCACCGTTACCATCGACAGGACCGGCGCGATCTTCGTGGACGAGGCCCGGCTCACCTTCGCCCAGTTCAGCGCGAGCTTCAAGGCGCTGGCACAGCGACGAGGAAGTGGCGGCGTCTACCTCCGGGCGGACGATCGCGTGCCCTACGGGTCGGTGGTGAAGGTGCTCGCGATAATGCGGGCGAGCGGAGTTGGAGATGTGGGCCTGGTCGCCGAACCTACCGAGGTAAGATGATGCCTCGCCGAGAGAGTGGATCGCGACACCTTGCCCCCTTCACCCTCTCGGCGATCTTCCACGCCGTTCTGGCGACACTCGCATTTCAGTCCCTCAAGCAGCCGAAGCTGGTTGCGCTGCCCCCGATGTACCGCGTCAGCATCGTCGCGGCGCCGGCCGGAGAGCGCGCTATCGGTGAGGTCAGGCCGGACGCATCGACGGCGGCGAAGCCGGTTACCGAGCCTGCCCCCGCCAAGTCATCGGTCAAGGAAATGCCGCTTCCAACGGCCAAGCCGACGCGGGTGCCGCCCAAGCGCGCGACGCCGACGGAAGCGAAAGCAGTCCCGAAGCCGAAGGCGAGTGCTGCTCCTCCGACGGAGGCCAAAGCCACACCTCAGCCGGAGACGCAAGCGCCGAGAGCCGGCGGTGGGCCGGTTGGCGGGAAGGGAACCGACGTTGCCACGGTGCGCAGTGACGGGATCGAGTTCCCGTTTCCAGGGTATCTCAACAATATCGTTCGACAGATTGCACTGAGCTTCAAGCCGCGTAATCCGGACGCGCGCGTCAAGGCGGAGGTGCGATTCCTGATCCACCGCGATGGATCGGTATCCGATCTCACTTTCGTCAGGCGCTCCGGCATCTTCTCGTTCGACCTCGAGGCTGAGGGTGCGGTGGAAGCAGCCTCGAGCGCACGACGGTTCGGACCGTTGCCAGCTGGTTTTCCCGATGATGTACTGCCAGTCGTATTCAGCTTTGACCCTGAGTTTCTGAAATGAGAAATAGAGTCCGCAGAGCCGCTCTTGGATTGATCGCGTGCCTGGTGAGCGCGACGACCGTCGCGCGTGCGCAGCAGGACACCGTGTCAGCGCCGGGCGTGCGTCTCGGCCTGAGCTATGCCGCCGGCACGAAACCGGGCGTCATCGTGCTGCCCGTGCAGGATGACTTCGACGACTCACTGCGGGTGATAGTTCAGCGCGATCTCGACTACAGCGATCGCCTGACCTCCATCGCGCTCGACGACGCCACGGTGCGGGGCCTCGTACCTCCTCCCGGCGGGGAGATCAACTTTCCGCTCGTCGCGAAGTTCGGCGCGGCGCTGCTGGTACGCATGACTCCCACGACGTCCGGCATGAACGTTTCGGCGTACGACGTGGCCGCCGGGAAGCTGCTCCAGTCCCAGCACTTTCTATTCGATCGGCGCGACCGTGATTGGCGTTTCGCGCTTCACGGCGTCTCCGACCAGATCGAGCATTGGGTGTTCGGCAAGCGAGGCATTGCGCAGACGCGAATCGCGTACGTGAGCAACGGCACTTTGCACATCGTCGATAGCGATGGTGCGGAGACGCGCTCCATCACCGCCGGGCGCGGAGCCCTCTCGCCGGCGTGGTCGCCGACCGGAGAGTCGATCGTGTTTACCGTTCTCGGAAACACAGGGACGCAGGTTCAGCAGCTCGACGTGCGAAGCGGACGAACGCGCAGGATCAGCCAGATCAACGCCGGCCTCAATATCACTCCGATCTATCAGCCGGACGGGAACGCCATCCTTTACGCTCGCGGCACCGGCAACGGTACGGACCTCGTACTGGCCAGTCTGGACACAAATGCAACGCGGAGAATCACGGTCGGCCGCGGTACCGACAACACCAATCCATCTTACAGCCCGGATGGAAACCAGATCGTTTTCATATCGGGGAAGTCGGGGCAGCCACAGGTGTATATTATGGATGCTGACGGCTCCAACGTTCAGCTGCTCACCACGTACAGACCGGGAGTGCGCAGTTACCGGTCAAGTCCGGACTGGTCGCCCGACGGCCGCTCGATCACCTATCAGCAGCAGATGGGGAATTTCCAGATCTGGATGATGGATCTGCGGGACCGGCTTCCGAAGCAGCTCACGAGCGAGGGGGAGAACGAGGATCCGTCGTGGGGTCCCGACAGCCGGCACATCGTGTTCGCGTCGACGCGGAGCGGGGAAAAGCAGCTGTGGGTGCTCGATACCGAGTCAGGACGCGCGCGCCAGCTCACGCGCAGTCGCGGCGCGAGGCTCGCCGCCTGGTCGCCGATTCTGGCCAATCCCGAGGTGGGAACATACTCCCAAAGATGAAGGCAACGCCATTGTTTCTAGGTTGTTCAGGGAATTCCGGGGAAAACCGCGAAAAGCCAAGCTGCCGGCTACCCGCTACCCGCTGCCCGCTGCCGGCTGACTACGGCCTGACGCTACTACCCGGGGCCAGGCGATTGACTGCGGGATGCGTTACGCCAAGTTCGAGCAATGGCGCATAGGTTCGGCCCGGTGTCGGCGACACGAACGGTCTGGGCGTCGTTGGCCGGGAGCTGGCAGCTTTCAGCTCGTAGCGGGCAGCTTGGCAGTTCTCTGTTGCAGTTAACAAACTTTATTCCCCGGAATTTCGCGGTGAGCCTGTTTCTAAGTGTCCTGGCTCTTGGCACCGCGGGATGCTTCGCGTCAAAGTCGGAGTTCCTGAAGCTCCAGGACGACGTCGCCGCCGCGCGGGTCAGTACCGGCATGGCCGATTCCGCGCAGCACGCGCAGCTCGCGGAAGTGAGCCGCTCCCTCAGAATCCTGAGCGATTCCATCTCAGCGCTGAATCGCAGGGTCAACGCCATGCGATCGACATCGGAGTCGGAGCTGGCGGCCCTCAAGCAGGACGTCTCGCAGCTCCAGGACCTGAGCGGGCAGAGCGAGCAGAGACTGCGTGAGATGCGCGCGACGATCGAGGAGAAGTCCCGGCAGCCCGACCCGGTCCCAGCTGTCGACAATCCTGTTGCTGCTGGCACTCCAACCGCCGGCGGACCCGGTCCGGCACAGCTGCTGCAAGCCGGCCGGGATCAGCTCCTGAAGGGCGGAAACGCCGCCGCGCGCAGCGCCTTCAACGAGCTGCTGGCACGGTACCCCAACTCCGAGCTCGCTCCGGAGGCGGTGTTCTATACCGCCCAGTCGTTCGCGGCCGAGAGGAAGGTCGCCGCGGCGGACTCCGTATATGTCGTGCTGATCGCGCGCTTTCCGAGCTCGCCCCGTATCCCGACGGCGATGTACAAGCGAGCGCAGCGGATGCAAACCGCCGGAAGAACCTCGCAGGCCCGCCAGCTCTATCAGGATATCATCAAGCGCTTCCCGCGATCCGACGAGGCCGCGCTCGCCGAAGAGCGGCTGCAGTCAATCCGGTAATACGAGCACGCGGGATGGGCGACCATGGTGGCAACGAAATGCCGTTCCTCGACCA
The DNA here is from genome assembly GCA_964391175.1 of uncultured Gemmatimonadaceae bacterium. GTDB lineage: Bacteria > Gemmatimonadota > Gemmatimonadetes > Gemmatimonadales > Gemmatimonadaceae > UBA4720. The sequence goes on from CAYMKQ010000017.1 coordinate 17,528, forward strand.
CCTGGAGGAGCTGCGTAGGCGCCTCTTCTGGATGGCGGGATCCGTCGTCATCGGCATCGCCGCCGCGTTCGTCCTCCTTTCCAAGCTCGACATCATCCGCCTTCTGGAGCGGCCGATTCTTCCTCTGCTCAAGGGGCAGAAGCTGATCTACACCGCGCCCGGCACCTCCTTCAGGATCCTGCTCGCGACCTCGCTCGTTCTCGGGATAATCCTCGCCCTGCCGGTGATCGTCAGTCAGATCTGGGCGTTTCTCTCGCCGGCTCTTTACGCGCATGAGAAGCGAGTGGTGATCCCGGTGCTGGTCGCGGTGGTGGCGCTCTTCCTCGCGGGTGTATCGCTCAGCTACTTCGTCGTGCTCCCGCTCACGTTGAAGTTCCTGATGGGCATCGAGTCGACGTCGCTTACCCCGATGATCTCGGCGACGGAGTACTTCGACCTCGCCATCAGCATGTGCATGGCATTCGGACTGATATTCGAGGTGCCGATCGCGGTGCTGGCCCTCGCCGCGCTCGGTATCGTGACGCCCGCGTTCCTCTCGCGGTACCGCCGCCATGCCATCGTGATCTGCGTCGTCACCGCGTCGGTAATCACCCCTGGCGCCGATCCGTACTCGCTCGTCGCTCTGACTGTCCCTCTCTATCTGCTCTACGAGCTCAGCGTATTCATCGCGCGATTCGTCTTCCGCAGGCGCGAGAAGCGCGATGCGCGGCGCGACGCGGAGGAGCGGCTCGGGACCGGGGCTCCGGCGTGAGGCGATTCGCGGCCCTGCTTCTCGTCTGTGCGGCCGCGGCCGTATTCTCAGCCACTGCCGCCGCGCAGGTACGCAGCGTCGTCCCCATGCCCCGCGACAGTCTTCGCGCGAGACCGGACACCGCCAAGCGCGATTCCATCGCCGCCGATTCCGCCGGCCGCAAGGAGCTGGTCAAGTGGAACGAGGCCGACTCGGTCATGCGGGCGCTCATGGCGCGGCCGGGGTACAGCGCCACGCGGTATCAGGGCGATCGAGTGGTCTTCAACGTCGAGACGCGCACTCTCGATCTGGACGGCCACCGCGCGGCCGTCGGACGCGATCAGACGCTTCTCGTGGCCGACAGCATCTCCTACAACGATTCGACGAAGCGCATCGTCGCCCGCGGCGACACGGTAGTGTTCCGCGATCCGTCGCAGGGAAGCGCCGACGTAATCGCGCTCGGGCGGATGACCTACAACGTCGAGTCGCGCCGCGGCAGCGTGACCAACATCAGCACCTCCGTCGAGACGGGAGAGACCTGGTACGTGCGCGGCAGGGAAGCAGCCTTCGTCAGCGACACCCTGCGCGGTGGCCAGACGGCGTTCTACGCCCGGAACGGGACCATCACCAGCTGCGACGACGAGGTCCCCGATTACCACTTCAAGGCGAAAGAGATCAAGCTCGTCTCGAAGAACATCCTGGTCGCGCGTCCGGCAGTCCTCTATATCGGCGACATACCGGTGATGTGGCTGCCTTTCATCTTCCAGGACATGCGATCGGGAAGGCGAAGCGGAGTTCTCACGCCGCGCTTCGGGGTGAGCGAGCTGTTCCGCAACAGCCCCGCCTACAGACGCCACGCCGAAAACCTCGGCTACTATTTCGCGATCAGCGACTACATGGATGCGGAGCTCTCCTTCGACTGGAGGAGTGGAAGCAGACCGTCAGACGGCGATCCCGGATGGGTGAGGGTCAATGGCACCTGGCAGTATCGCTGGCTCAACCGGTTCATCTCGGGCGGGCTGCGGACATCGCACCACGCCCAGCGTGACGGCTCTACCAATACCTCCGTATCGTGGAACCACAGTCAGGACTTCTCCCAGGCGACCCACCTGACCACGAACATCAACTACGTAACGAACACCGCGGTGCAACGCACCACGACCTTCGATCCGCGGCAGGTGCTCGCCACGATCCGGTCGAGCGCGAACTACCAGACCCAGTTCGGCCAGACGCGAGTCAGCGTGGGTGGAACCCGGACCCAATATCCGGGGCGGAAGCAAGTCTCGCAGTCTCTGCCCAACTTCAGCATCAGCTCGCCGACGATCGCGGTTACTCCGTGGTTCGACTGGACTCCGGCGTTCGATCTCCAGAACAGCCAGGAATTCGACATCGACCAGGCTGGCGAGTTTACCTATCGGTATCTCAACCGCCCCGACGGGACGCGGGACAGCGTGCCGCTCAAGCGCGACTACCGCAATACTTCGGCAAACTTCAGCACTCCGATCAAGATCGGGGGCTTCAGCCTCACGACCACCTTTCGCGCGTCCGACACCGAGCAGGATTATCCCTCGACAGTAGTGCTGCTGGATCCGGCGGACACGGCAAGACGGATCCCTCGGGTTTTCGCCAGAAGATTCAGGTCCGATTTCGACTGGCGAAGCAGCTTCAGCCTGCCGAGCATCGGCCAAGGCTCGCTGAACCTCGCACCGAGCCTATCCTTCGAGAACGTCGATCCGGGACCTTATTGGGTACGCACCGAGCTGAGCGGCGGACAGTTCGTGCACCAGTCGAAGCGGGCGCGAGCCGGAATAGGCGCATCTCCAACGCTCTTCGCGCTGTTTCCCGGGTTCGGTTCGGTATCGCGCTTCAGGCACGCGATCACGCCGGTGCTCAGTTACTCGTATGCACCGAAGGCGACGGTCAACGAGCGATACCTGCGCGCACTTAATACGAATCCCGCCGGCTACCTCGGGGCGCACGCGCAGAACATGCTCACTCTTGGCTTGTCCCACGTGCTCGAGGCGAAGCTCGCCCCGCGCGATACCTCGGCGACCGCCGAGCCCAGGAAGATCAAGGTGCTGGCGATGAACTTCAGCTCGTTCGCCTACGATTTCGAGCGAGCGCGGCAGACCGGGCGCTCGGGCTTCGCGACCGACCGCTTCGGATACGACCTGACTTCCGACCTCCTCCCAAGCTTCCGCGGGTCAGTCGGCTATTCGCTTTATCAGGGAAGCATTCTCAGCGACTCTGCCCGCTTCAAGCCGTATCGCGAGAGCATCGATGCGTCGTTCACGTTGAACAGCCAGTCGGGAATCTTTGCCGCGCTCAATCGTGTATTCGGCCGCGCAGTGCGGCAGGGATCCCCATCGATCGAGCGCGTCACCCCTTCTCCGGATGACGCGCAGGCGAACGCAGTAGCGTCGACCCCATCGGCAGGCGCGTCCGTTCGAAACAGACAGCTTGGGATCCCCCCAACCCAGGGTTGGCAGGCACAGTTCACGTTCAGCTCACAAAGGCAGCGCCCGCCCACGGGCAGCGGAATCGTGGTCGAATTCGACCCGACAATCATATGCCGCCCGTATCAGATCAATCCCATTTCATACCAGGCGTGTCTGGATGAGCAAGCAGCGAGGCCGACGGGCGGCGCTCCAATCGGGAGCACCACGGCCGGTGGCCCCTTCATCCGGACGCCCGCGCGAGACAACCTGCAGTCCCAAATGAGCTTCAACATCACGCCCAAGTGGTCGGCGTCATGGGGAACCAACTACGATTTCAACGCTCGCAAGTTCGGCAGCCACGCGGTGACGCTGCAACGCCAGCTCCATGACTGGAACGCCGTTTTTTCCTTCAATCAGGCCCCCAACGGGAACTTTGCTTTCAGCTTCTTCATTGCACTCAATGCTCAACCCGACCTAAAATTCGATTATGACAAGCAGACCTACCGTACGATAAGGCGCTGACTTTGAAGAAGCGGCTCAACATCACCAACGGCGACGGCGCCGCAGTCAAGATGCGGGAAGCGGGCATTCAGGGAGAGATCATCTCGTGGAATGACGTGCTCCACGAGGGCCCTGTGAATGCCTCGCTCTCACTTCACGACCTGAGTGAGCTGCGGGCGCTGTTCATCGCGGAGAGAGGCTGGGACGACTTCGCCCACGTCAGCGGCGACTTCGACAAGCGCGATCGGATGCTCAAGAAGCTCGACCAGTTCGACGAGATCGTGCTCTGGTTCGAGGAGGATCTCTACGACCAGCTCCAGCTCCTCCAGCTTCTGGACTTCTTCGCGCGGCGCGAGAATCGGAAGGAAAAGCTCTCGCTCATCTGCATCAAGGGGTACCTCCCGAACCTGTCCGCGTCAGCGCTTTCGGAGCTAGAGCCCAAACGCGTTCCCGTCACCGCGGCGCAGCTCGAGCTCGCGAAGCGCGCGTGGGGCGCGTTCGGGTCCAAGGATCCGAGCGCGATCTCCCGCATCGTGAGTGAAGACACATCGGCCCTGGAGTTTCTCGCTCCCGCCCTAACGCGTCACCTCGAGGAATTTCCCTCCGTGGAGAACGGCCTCTCGCGATCGGAAACGGAGGCGCTTCGCGCGATCGAGGCCGGACATTCAACGCCAGTTGCCGCCTTTCTCGAGGTCGCGAAGAAGGAGCCGAGCATCTTCCTCGGCGATATCGTGTTCTACTGGTACCTCGAGAGAATGAGCGACGGGGAGACGCCGCTCGTCACCTGGAAGGACGGATCCCGGGTCGTAGCACCGCGAGGGAAGGAGGATTCGCGCGAGTTCGTCACCGGTGAGCTGACTGTCACGGAGCGCGGCCGCGAGGTGTTGGCCGGAAAGAAGGACTGGCAGCGCCTCAACAGGAATTCCCGCTGGCTCGGCGGAGTCGAGATCAAGCCGGGTGACGGAAGCTCAGGGGGAGGGGGCGGAGGAGGGTGGCGATGGGATCCGGGCGCGAGGAATCTGGTTCACATCAGCTCCGGCGGGTCGAAGGCGTCGGCGTCTCCGCCGCGTAAAGGCTGATAGCCCGGCCCCGAGTGACCAGGAAGCTTCTCATCGATGGCAACTCTCTCACCATCGATGATGCTTACGCGGTTGCTGTCAGCCGGCAGCGCGTGGGGCTCGCGCCGAAGGCCCGCGACCGCATGCTCCGCACCCGTAGAGTCGTCGACGACATCGTCGGTCGCAATGCGGTCGTCTACGGCGTGACCACCGGGTTCGGAAAGCTCTCTGAAGTCGCGATACCCCCGGACAGATTGGCCGAGCTGCAGGTGAATCTCGTCCGCAGCCATGCCTCCGGTGTGGGAGACAGGCTCCCGGAGCCGGAGGTCCGCGCGATGATGCTTCTCCGAGCGAATGTCATCGCGAAAGGATTCTCGGGCGCCCGGCCCGATCTCGTGGATCTCCTTCTCGAGATGCTCAACGCGGATGTGTACGCGCCAATCCCGGAGCAGGGGAGCGTAGGGGCGAGTGGCGACCTCGCGCCGCTGGCCCACCTCGCGCTTGGTCTCATCGGAGAGGGAACGCTCCTGAAGGGCGAGCGCGAAGAGCCGGCGGCCAGGTTGCTCGACGAAATCGGAGTCAAGCCCGTCGTTCTCGCGCCGAAGGAAGGCATCACGCTCATCAACGGAACACAGGCCCACACGGGCGTGGCGCTGATCGCCATCGTCCGAGCGCGCGGACTCTGGCGCACCGCGCACGTCGCCGGAGCCATGTCGCACGAGGCGCTACTCGGCACGCCCGTCGCGTTCGACGAGCGCATCCATGAAGCGCGAGGACAGCGTGGGCAGGTGCGGTCCGCCGCGCTGCTGCGAGATCTGCTCGCCGACAGCCAGCTTCGCGAATCGCACCGCCACGGCGACCCCCGCGTACAGGACCCTTACGCGTTGCGCTGCATGCCGCAGGTGCACGGGCCCGTGCTCGATGCGCTCGACTGGATCGAGGAGGCTGTCTCGCGCGAGCTGAACGCCGCGACCGACAACCCACTCGTCTTCGAGAACGGCGAGACGCTGAGCGGGGGAAACTTCCACGGTCTGACGGTGGCGATGGCGCTGGACTTCCTCGCGATCGTGCTGACGCACCTCGCGACGATGGCGGAGCGGAGAATCGACCGGCTGGTTCACCCGGATCTGAATCAGGGACTGCCGCCCTTTCTGAGTCCGGATGCGGGCGTTAATTCAGGCTACATGATGGCCCAGGTCACGGCCGCGGCGCTCGCGAGCGAGTGCAAGGTGCTCTCTCATCCAGCGAGCGTGGATACGATCCCGACCGACGGAAGCAAGGAAGACGTCGTGCCCATGGCGATGGGAGCCGCGTGGAAAGCGCGCCGCGTTCTCCGCAATGTCGAGAACATTCTCGCCATCGAGCTGATGTGCGCGGCGCAGGGAATCGATTTCAGGGCGCCGCTCTTACCGGGGCGCGGCGTCAGAACGGCGCACGCCCGCGTTCGCGAGATCGTGCCGCATCTGGAGACGGACCGCGTTCTGAGCGGTGACATCCAGGCGCTGATGACCGCCGTAGGGAAGCAGCGGTTCGCCGACATCGGAGGAGCGGCATGACCGACCTGCGCGTAGAGACGCGCTCGCCGTCTCTCGCGGGTGGCGAGACACACCGCGCCCCGATTCGCGCTCCGCGTGGCAGCGACATCTCGTGCAAGGGCTGGCAGCAGGAAGCGGCTCTCCGAATGCTGATGAACAATCTCGACCCCGAGGTCGCTGAACGGCCGGAAGAGCTGGTGGTGTACGGCGGTACGGGCAAAGCTGCGCGCAACTGGGAATGCTACGACGCGATCGTGCGAGAGCTGAAGAACCTCGGTGACGACGAGACATTGCTCGTGCAAAGCGGGAAACCGGTCGGAGTCTTTCGCACTCACCCCGGGGCGCCGCGCGTTCTCATCGCCAACAGCAACCTCGTGGGACGCTGGGCGACCTGGGAGCATTTCCGCGAGCTCGAGCGCAGGGGCCTCATGATGTATGGCCAGATGACGGCCGGCTCCTGGATCTATATCGGGTCGCAGGGAATAGTGCAGGGGACATACGAGACGCTCGGCTCCGTCGCGCGGCGGCACTTCGGAGGGACGCTCGCGGGTCGCTTCGTGCTCACCGCGGGACTCGGAGGGATGGGTGGAGCGCAGCCGCTGGCGGCGACGATGCAGGGTGCCGCCGCCCTCATCGTCGAAGTGGATGAATCGCGAATCGAAAAGCGGCTTGCCACGCGCTATCTCGACCTGAAAGCGAAGCACCTGGACGAAGCACTGAGCATCATCTCGCGTGCGGTGCGCGCTGGCGAAGCGGTCTCGGTCGGTTTGGCCGGGAACGCCGCCGATGTCCTTCCCGAGATGATTAGCCGCGGGGTGAATCCGGACATCCTTACCGATCAGACGAGCGCCCACGATATGCTGAACGGGTATGTTCCCGCCGGCATTTCGCTGGCGAGCGCGCTGGCTCTCCGGAAAACGGATCCGGAGCAATACGTACGACGCTCGACGGAGTCCGCGGTTCGTCACGTCGCCGCCATGCTCGAGATGCAGCGGCGAGGCGCGGTGACGTTCGATTACGGGAACAACATACGGACGGTCGCTTTCGACGCGGGCCTCGAAGCGGCGTTCGACATTCCGGGATTCGTGCCTGAGTACATCAGACCGCTCTTCTGCGAAGGCAAGGGACCCTTCCGATGGGTTGCGCTCTCCGGCGACCCGAAGGATATCAAGCGCACCGACGATCTGGCGCTCGAGCTCTTCCCCGAGGACGAGCACCTGCGCCGCTGGATCTCGCTCGCGCAGGACAAGATCGCCTTTCAAGGCCTGCCGGCGCGCATTTGCTGGCTTGGACAGTCCGACCGGGCGAAGTTCGGAATGGCCATCAACGACCTCGTCGCATCCGGCGAGATCTCCGCCCCCGTTGCCATCGGGCGCGATCACCTCGACACGGGAAGCGTGGCATCTCCGTTTCGTGAGACCGAGGGAATGAAGGACGGCAGCGATGCCGTCGCCGACTGGCCGCTCCTCAACGCAATGCTCAACGTCGCGAGTGGCGCTTCGTGGGTGTCCTTTCATCACGGTGGCGGAGTCGGCATCGGGAATTCGCTGCATGCGGGTCAGGTAGTCGTGGCCGATGGCACTCCCGCCATGCGAGTGCGTCTCGAGCGCGTGCTCACCAACGATCCCGGCACCGGCATTGCCCGCCACGCGGATGCCGGATACGAAGAGGCGATCTCCGCGGCCAGGCGGCATGGACTTCATTTGCCGATGACCGGCTGAGATGCTCACCAGCGAATTCAAGCCCTGGCACGTCCCGGTGTTTCTCGCGAAATACGCCTACCTGACGGTCACGCGGCGTCCGATTCTGGTGCATTTCGAGGTGACGCTGCGGTGCAATGCCAGCTGCGGCTTCTGCGACTACTGGAAGACAAACTCATCTGCTAAGGAAAGCGAATTAGCCAGTTTCGCAGATGCAGCCCGCTTCTTCAATCCGATGCTCGTCACCTTCACCGGCGGGGAGCCGACGCTCAGGCGCGACCTCGAGGATGTCGTGGCGGCGGTAAACTCCGCGGTCAGGCTCAAGTACATGACGCTTCTCACGCATGGAGGGATGCTGACCCCCGAGCGAGCGCGCTCCCTGTGGAAAGCGGGTATCAACCAGTTCAACATCTCTCTCGACTACCTCGACCAGCGGCACGACGAGGCGCGCGGGATACCCGGCCTGAGCGCCAGGATCATGCGCACCGTCCCAGCCATGCGCGAGATCGGGATTACCGGCATCCGCTTCAACACCGTCATCAAGCGCGACAACCTCGACCAGCTCATGCCCATCGTCCAGCGGGCGCGCCAGCTCGGCTGCGGGGTCAACTTCAGCTGTTACACCGATGCGAAGAACGGCAACAGGGAGGGCATCATCGATCGGCAGCAGATGGAGCATCTCGACGCGGTGATGAGCGAGCTGCTCGCCTTCAAGAAGAGAACGCGCGGTGTCATCACGAACTCCGACTACTACCTCGAGCAGATCCCCAGGTACGTGCGGGGCGAGATCACCGAGCCGTGCCGGTCCGGAATGCGCACGATTCACATCGATCCCAGCGGTCGCGTGAAGCGCTGCCCCGACTTCCCTACGGATTTTCACTGGACGGAGTTCAGAAAATACGAGCCGATAAACTGCAACGCGTGTTACTACGCCTGTCGCGGAGAAGCGCAGGCGCCTCTCAGATTCTCGCGTATACGCGACGTGATGGCGTCGCCGACCTGACCGGCATGCCCGGGGAAGGGGATTTCAGGCGACAAACTGCAAGGCCGCCGGCGAACAGCTACAAGCCGCCTGCTACCCGCATGCGAGTCAGGACGTTCAACGTGGCAGCCACGAATTGCATAATCCAGAACGTTCTTCGCATGTCGACCGCGGTAGTGAAGTCAGCGTCCCGCATGCTGGTGGCAGTCAGCGGGCAGCAGGTAGCGCGCAGCATTGCCGTTGTAGTTGCAAGATTTACGGAAGGCCCACCGTCGTCAGCCAGTGAATAACCTCCTCTTCGTGAATGCGGCGCAGGTCGTGACGTGCGCGGGGCCCGCGCGCGCGCGGAAGGGGAGCGAGATGAGCGACGCGGGAATCCTCGGGAACGTCGCCGTCGCGGTGAGCGCCGGGCGCATTGCGGCGATCGGGGCCGCAAAGGATCTCGAGCATGCGTACGGGGACTCCGAGGTCATCGACTGCGGCGGGAGGGTTCTCACACCGGGACTCGTCGACTCCCACACGCACGCCGTCTTCGGCAGGCCCAGGTTCGAGGAGCACGAGCTGCGCGCCAGTGGCCACGATTACATGGAGATCGCCCGCCGCGGTGGGGGCATTCATTCGTCGGTCCGCGACTTCCGCGAGCGGACCGACGACGAGCTGTACGATCTCGCCGTCCCGCGCCTGCGGCAGCTCGCCTCCTACGGCACCACGACGGTGGAGATAAAGAGCGGGTACGGCCTGACGGTCGACGATGAGCTGAAGGCGCTGCGCGTCATCGGCCGCCTCGCCGCGGACCTCCCGATGCGCATCGTCCCCACCTGGCTTGGCGCTCACGAGATCCCGCTGGAGTTTCGCGCGAGCGACGAGCGCCGCCGCGAGTTTCTAGCCCTTCTCGTCGACGTGCTGCTCCCGCGGATTGCAAACCAGGGCGTCGCGCTCTTCGCCGACGTATTCTGCGAGCCCGGCGTTTTTACGCTCGAAGAAACGCGGAAGATTCTCACCGCCTCGCGTGACGCCGGACTCGGCCTCAAGATCCACGCGGATGAGCTGACTCCGTACGGCGGTGCGGAGCTCGCCGCGTCACTCCGAGCGACCTCCGCCGATCACCTCGCCGCGATCTCGGAGGCGGGCATCCACGCACTGGCGGAATCCGCCACCGTGGCCACGCTTCTGCCCGGCACCATGTTCTTTCTCGGTAAGCCGCGCCAGGCACCCGCCCGCTCCCTCATCGACGCCGGAGCAGCGGTCTCGCTCGCGACCGACTTCAACCCCGGCACGTCCCCGTGCGTCAACTTTCCGCTCATTCTCACGCTCGGGATGAGCCAGCTCCACATGACGGTGAGCGAGGTGATGATAGCCGCCACCGTCAACGGAGCGGCCGCGCTCGAATTGGCGGGCGAGACCGGTCAGATCGCGCCGGGTTTCGCGGCCGATCTTGCGCTCTTCGACATAGGGGATGTGAGGGAGTTGCCATACTGGTACGGCGCCCGTCTTTGTGTCGGGGCGTGGAAGACCGGCGTGCCTTGTCACCCCCATGAAACCGGAAGTAAGTTGAACCCTCTTCACTCCCACCCGAAGGCTCCGCCTCGCGGGTGAGTCATATTCGCCCCGCCGCCGCGTAATGTCCAACGTCGAAAAGCTCAAGAAAAAGGCTGCCGAATTCGAGCAGAAAAAGCAGTTCGACAGGGCCCTCGAGGTCTATGTTCAGATCATCGCGCTGACCAAGGACAGCGAGGACCGTGATGTCACGGTCTACAACCGCGTCGGCGACCTCAACCTGCGGCTGAACAAGACCGACCAGGCGGTGCACTACTACGAGCAGGCCGTCGACCTCTACGCCGAGGGCGGGTACCTCAACAACGCCATCGCTCTCTGCAACAAGATCCTCCGGCACGCGCCTTCGCGAAACAACATCTACTACAAGCTCGGGAAGATCAGCGCGCAGAAGGGATTCAACAGCGACGCGAAAAAGAACTTCCTCGAGTACGCCGACCGGATGCACAAGGCGGGGCGCGACACCGATGCCTTCAAGGCGCTGGAGGAATTCGCCAATCTCTGTCCCGGCCAGGACGACATTCGACTGATGCTGGCCGAGCAGCTCGCGAAAGCGGGGAAGAAGGACGAAGCAGTGGAGCAGCTCCAGATACTGCACGAGGCGCTCGACTCGGAAGGGAGAACCACCGAGGCGAACGCGGCGATAAAGCGAATACATACGCTTGACCCGACTGTCGAGCCCCGCCGCTCGAAGACGCCACGCGCCACCGAAAGCGGAGGTCTCGTCTTCCTCGATCTCGGCGGCTCTCCGCCAAGATCGAGGCCGAAGATCGCCGGCCTCGAGCGTACCTCGCTCGCGCCGGAGCCGCCGCCACGCCCGCGCACTCCGACGCATGTCCAGCCTTCGCCCGAGATCGAGATGCTCGACCTGGAGCCGACCACGCCGGAGGCCGAGATTCCGGCGCTGGAGATCGATACGACGCCTGTCGCCGATCTCGAGCCGACGGTCGACCCTAGGATCGGAGAGCTCGAGATTGCTCCCCTCGAAGGACTTGAATCGGTGGCTGACCCCGCGTCGTTCGACCTGGCCATCGAGTCGGGCACGCCCGAGCCCACGGTCGAGAGTCTGATCACTGAGGCCGATCAGGACGGTATCGACTCGCCCTTCGGGACGGACCGCCGCAGCATCGGCTCGTTCGACGAGGCTTCCGATCCACTCGCGGGCCTTTCCCTTCTCGAAGACGATCGGTTTCTCGACGACAATCCGCTGGCCGGAGTCAGAAGCGCGCTGGAGCCGCCGCTCCCGTCGCCTCCGCCGCCTCCATCCGCTTCCGCGCCCGCCGCGACGGAGGAGGAG
>CAYMKQ010000017.1:29422-38664 GCA_964391175.1 uncultured Gemmatimonadaceae bacterium
TCCGCTTCCGCGCCCGCCGCGACGGAGGAGGAGGAGCCGGAGCTCGAGGAAGCGACGGGCCAGGCGGCAGTAGAGGAGGAGGCGGAAGAGCCCGAGCTCGAGGAAGTGGAGCCACCTCGCGCAAAGCCGAGTCGCGTCGAGTCCCCACGCCTCCGTCCCCTTCGGCAGAAGCCCGCTGCGAAGGAGCCGGAGCCAGTCGAGCCGCCCGAGCCCGTGCACGCCGAGGGGAAGAAATCGCTGCCCTTCAATCCGTTCCTGAAGCGAGCCGCTGAAAAGAAAACAACTCCTCGCCTCAAGACTCCGCGGGCGGAAGCTCGAAAGGCGCCCACGCCACAGGCTAATCCGCCCCAGCGCGGGAGCGACAACGAGGACTTCGTCGATCTCGCGAACTGGATGAGCGACGATTCCCGGCCCCGCTCTACCCGGATGGTCGCCACCGACGACAAGCGGGTCGGAGAAGAGCAGGCCGACTTCACCGACATGCTGGAGAAATTCAAGGCCGGTGTCGCCGCCAATGTCGATGAGGAGGATTTCGACAGCCACTATGATCTCGGAGTCGCCTACCGCGAGATGGGTCTCATCGACGAGGCAATCACCGAGTTTCAGAAGGCGCTTCGGGGAGCGACACAGCGCATTCGCGCCTACGAAGCACTGGGGCAATGCTTCATCGACCGCTCGGAATTCGATGTCGCGATCACGGTGCTGTCGCGTGCCCTCCGGGAGCCGGGGCTCGAGGACGAGGACCTGATCGCGGTGCTCTACCTCCTCGGCTTCGCCGCCGAGAAGGGTCGCAAGCCGCGGGACGCGGCGGCGTATTACCAGCGGGTGTTCGCGATCGACATCGACTTCCGCGACGTGAGCAAGCGGCTCAAGGCGATGAGCAAGGCCGCCTCAACATGAGAGCGGTCGAAGCCAGCGGGTCTCCGACGGTGAAGTTCGGCGCGACGCGCGGCGTGTCGCTTCAGGCAATTCAGGCTCCCGTCCGCCACAAGCTCGACAGCGTGTCGCAGGCGATGGGACGGATCGTCGCCAGCGAGCTGCCCCTCGTCGGACAGGTGAGCTCGCACCTTCTCGCCATGCAGGGAAAGATGTTCCGCCCTACGCTGCTGCTCCTGTCGAGCGAAGTGACGGGCGAGGCCGAAGAGAAGGCCGTGACACTGGCGGCGTCGCTCGAGCTCATTCACCTCGCGACCCTCGTGCACGACGACGCGGTCGACCACTCGGCGCTCCGCCGCGGGATGCCGACGGTGAACGCGATGTTCAGCCATCAGATCTCCGTCATCATGGGAGACTTTCTCTACTCGACGGCTCTCACCCGCCTTGTCGCGCTCGGAGATCTCGAGGCCCTTCAGGCACTCACGCGCGCGTCGACGGAGATGACGCTCGGGGAAATGCGTCAGCTTGCGGTTGCGGATCCCCTCGGCTTTTCCGAGCGCGAGTACTACGCCCTGATTCGCTCCAAGACGGCCTCGCTCATGCGCACCGCCTGCGAGCTTGGCGCTCTTTCCGGGGCACGCCAGTACCGCGAGGCGCTCGGGATTTATGGTGAGAATCTGGGCATGGCGTTCCAGATCACCGATGATCTCCTCGACTATCGCGAAGTGAAGGAAACGACGGGAAAGCCCTCGGGTCTCGATCTGCGCGAGCACAAGATGACACTTCCGCTCATCCATGCGCTGCGGGAGATGCCGCCCGGCTCGCGCCGGCAGGTCGAGCGCCTGTTCGAGAGTGACAGTGTGAGCGACGAAGAGATCGCATCTGTTGTGAGAATCGTCGCGGAAAGCGGCGGATTCGAGTACGCCCGCGCGCGGGGTGAGGAATTCGCCGAGCGCGCCGAGGAAGCCTTGTCGACCCTGCCGAAGACGGCCGCGCGCCGCTCTCTCGGCGCCGCAATTTCATACGTCATGGAGAGACACTCATAATGCCACCACCACCACGCGGTCACGGCCGGCGAGGCTCGCTATTTCACGCCATCGTGCTGGCGAGCGGATTCATCGCCGGAGGCCTTGTCACGCAATTGGGACGGAGATTCCTGCCCCCAGGCGCTGCAAAGGAGTTCTTCACGACCGGGGTAACCCCCGCGATTGGACCTCTTCCCGTCGATTTGGTTATACTCAAGTTCGCCCTCGGCCCGATCGCGCTGGACGTGTCGCTCCTGAGCCTGCTGGGCGTCCTCGTGGCTTACCTCATCGCACGTTCGCTTTTCTAGGAGTTACCTATGTTCGGCAATCTGGGATTTCCCGAGATCCTGATCATCATGGTGATCATCCTGCTCCTCTTCGGCGCCAAGCGCATTCCGGAGATCGCGGGCTCGATGGGGAAGGGAATCCGTGAGTTCAAGAAGAACATCAACGATGCGACGCGCGAAGTCACCTCGGAGACGCAGCCGCCTCCGGCGTCGGAGCCCCGGCTGACGGCCGCGGAGCTCGAGCGGCGCAGAGAGGCCTCGGAAGAAACCGAGCGGCCCGCGCCGAAGAGACTGTTGTAGCTACTGGCTCGAGCGTCGGGCGGAGGCTTCGACTTCTTTCCGCCTGTCCTCGATGTCCGCGGCCGCTCTCAGATTCGCGAGGAAATCGCGAACACGCTGCTGCCTGAGCTGCTGTAGCTCCTGCCCCCGCACGACGTCCTTTTGCGCTTCGAACGCCGCCCGACTGGCCGGCGCCCGCTCATCCACCCGCATCACGACCACGCCGCCGAGCGAGCGGAGAGGCTCGCTGACCGTATCGAGCGGCAGCGAGAACGCGGCGCCCACCGCCTCCGGGAGCTGCGAGAGCTCCGGCGCGCCAGTGACGCGCGTGAACGGCTTGGGCTTGAGCACGGTGAGCTTCATCAGCTGCGCGGCGGATTCGAGCGAGCTCGCCGCGGCTACCTTCGCGAAGTTTCGCGCTTGTGGCACCAACGCTTCTATCTTCTTCTGCCTCGCGAGATAGGTTCGGATGTCTCTCTTCGCCTGGTCGAGCGACAGCGTTCCGCCGGGCGTTATCGAGTCCAGGCGCGCGAGGTAGTAGCCATCCTCGGCATCGAAGAGCTCGCTCGTCTCCCCGGGGCGGGCGCCCTGGAATGCCCACGGTCCGACGCTCGGAATGAACCGCCCATCAAGCGTGACCGAATTTCCCTCTATTGTTTCTGCTTTGACAGCGGGAATGCGGAGCGTGCGCGCGGCCTCGTCGAACTTCGCCGCCTCGTCGCTCGAGGCCGCAATCCTCGAGAGAGAGTCGGCGCGTCGGTCGGTCGCCGCGGCGGCGGGATCGCTCTGCTGGATGCGGAGCAGGATGTGGCGGACCGCCACGGTGTCTGCCTTGCGCTCGTCCACTCTGATGAGGTGATAACCGAACTGCGTGAGCACTGGCTGCGATATCTCTCCCGGTCTGAGAGCGAAAGCAGCCTGCTCGAGAGGCGCGACGAATCTTCCGCGCGGTCCGCGGCCGAGCGATCCGCCGTTGGCCGCGGAGGCTGAATCGGCCGACTCGGCCCGCGCGATGTCCTCGAATTTCTCGCCGCCTACGATTCTCGCCCTCAGCGCCGTGGCGCGAGCGCGAACGGCGGCGGAGTCGGAAGCATTGACGACGCGCGGAATTATGAGGATCGAGACCTTCGCGCGTCCCGGCCGCTCGAACAGCTTCTTGTGAGTGTCGTAGTAGGCGCGGACCTCGTCGTCACTGACGCGGACGGCCGAATCGGAGATCCGTTCCGGCGCGAAGTGAACGAGAGAGGCCTGCGCGCTGTCGTACCTGTCCTGCCAGCGGCGCCACAGCTGCGCATCCGTGACATATACGTCCGACGCGATCTGGTCGAACAGCTTCTCCTTTGGAATCTCGTTTCTGTAATACTGCTCCAGCTGGTACAGCAGGCCTTCCTGCTTCGCCATGGGGCTGCGCAGAAAGCGCTGATATTTTTCCGGATCGAACTGCCCTTCCGTCTGGAGGTCGGGCGCCTGCATGAGCTGTGGCGGCGGATTGAAGCGTGCCGCTTGCAGAATCTCGTCGTCTGTAACGGTGATGCCGCGACGCCTGTACTCCTGGCGCAGCAGCGCATCGGTAACCAGCTGCTCGAAGGCCTGATCCTGGAGACGCTGCCTTTCGTCGAGGGTCATGCTCTGACCGCTCTGCTGCGTGGCCGACTGCTCGAGGTTCTCTGTCGCCTGGTACCAGGTGGTGGCGAGGAGGTCTTCACCGTTCACGGAGGCCACGGCTGTCGAGGTCGTCACAGGCGCGCGGTCCATCAGACCCGATGTGTCCATGATCAGGAATCCGACTACGAAGAAAACCAGAACGAAGATCCAGATGTATTTTGCGGAAGCCCGCATCGATGACAGCAAAAGCACCTACTCCTTACAGAAAAAAAAGCTCGAAGCCTAGAAAACAAAGCTCGAAGCGCTCGAAGAGAAATCGACCTATAACCTTGTAAGGTATGAGTTTGACTGATCGGCACGCAAGTCGCGGGAACGCTTCGATTGACGCATCTTTTTGGGGGCCGCTCTTGAGAAGAGGAATTTGATGGACTACGATCGACTGCGCGAGCTGCAGGAAAAATTCAATGAGAACCCCCGCCGGTATTTCGCGCCACTCGCGAACGAATACCGGAAGGCGGGCAACGCGAAGCGCGCCATCGAGATATGTCGCGCGCATCTGGCTCAGATGCCCGGGCACATGAGCGGTCAGGTCGTCTATGGCCAGGCTCTGTTCGAGGGCGGAGAATTCGACGAGGCGCGGAAAGTATTCGAGGGCGCGCTGGTACTGGACCCCGAGAATCTCATCGCGCTTCGGTCGCTGGGCGATCTTTCACTCCAGGCCGGAAACACGGAAGAGGCGCGGACCTGGTATAGCCGCTTGCTGGATGCAGATCCAAAGGATGCGGCTGTCATCGCACTCGTGTCCGAGATCGACGCGTCGCTCGAGGCTTCACCTGCGCCTGCGGCCGCCGAGATACCCGGTATCGATCCCGATGGTGGCGACCAGCAGATCGCCGACCTCGATCAGGCAACTGCTCCAATTGGCCTGGAGCGCCACTACCCGACCGAGCCCCCGCCCGCCGAGGCGCCCGAGCCAGTGGTGACGGAAATGGCGAAGGAGACCCAGCAGTCCATGCCGGCCGCGCGCAAGGCTCATCCGCCCCGGGAAAGTGCGGCGAATGCGGCTGCTGCCAGCGAGGAGTGGCGGCCTCCATCAGGCGCGGCGATACACGAGACAGCCGGGGGCGGTGCCGAGGATCCAGCTTTCACGGGCGCGAGCGCCGAGCCGTTCGTCAACGAGACGATGGCGCAGCTCTATCTTCAGCAGGGATACCGGCAGTTGGCGCTCAAGGTCTATCGCCAGCTCTCGCAGATGAAACCCGGCGATCAGGCGCTCAAGGATCGGATCTCCGAGATCGAATCCGCCGACGCGCGCGAAATCGGGTCGACGCCCGAGGCACGCCGGGAAGAGCCACCGTCAGTGGAATCACCGACTCCGGTGCCGGCCACGCCGCCTGCTCCGTCTGCTCCGCCCATCGAGACTCCGCTTCCACGCGGGCCAGCCAGTCAGCCGCCATCGGTGGAGACGCCGAGCTTCGACAGAACGCCGATCGATTCGCCGCCCTCATCGACACCGTCTCCGGGGGGGGAGCCCGATTCCGTCGAGTCCCCCGCGAGAGAGGAGCCGAGGGCCGAGCCTGAAGGAAAGGCAGCCCGTCAGCCATCGATCAGGGAATTCTTCGCCACGCTTGGCCGGCGGCGGCCGCCCCGCCCTTCGGGGGCGTCGCCACGCGCGACTGCCGCTCCATCGGCTTCGCTCGACGCGGTATTCGCCGGCGCTACCGTCAGCTCCGCGGACAGCCGCGCAGCCACTACGCTAGCCGGCGCGTTCAGCGCGTCGGCGCGCGGATCCACCCCGCCGCCATCATCTGCCAGCCCGACCCCACGTTCGAACCCGCGCATGCAGACGCATGAGTCCGAGGAAGACGTCGCCAAGTTCCGCGCCTGGCTCGACGGACTCACGGGCGAGTGAGAATCGCCGTCATCAATGGCCCCAATCTCAATCTGCTCGGCACGCGTGAGCCCGAGTTGTACGGAACTGAAACTCTGGCCGATATCGAGTCACGCCTGTTGAACGTCGCGAAGGAGCTCGGCGTGGAGCTCACGTTCTCGCAGCACAATGGGGAAGGAGAGATCGTCGACGCGGTTCACGCGCTTCGCGGCAACGCGGATGCGGCGCTCGTGAACGCGGGGGCATACAGCCACACGAGCCTCGCCATCCGCGACGCTCTCGCCGGCGTGAAGATCCCCTTCGTCGAAGTACACCTCACCAACATCTACGCGCGTGAGCCGGAGAGGCGTCGTTCCGCGCTGGCCGACGCGGCTCTCGGCGTCGTCTGCGGCTTCGGCGCGTATGGCTACGAGATCGCCCTCCGGGGTCTCGTACGCCTTCGCACCGCGAATGTCTGACCGGCGGCCCGCGCGCGTTGCCGCGCTGCGCGATGCCCTCAACGCTGCCCACATAGACGCGCTGGTGCTCACGAGTCTTCCGAATGTCCGTTATCTGACGGGATTCTCCGGGTCGAGCGCTCTCGTCCTCGTTACCGCGCGGGACATTCATCTCATCACGGATTTCCGATATCACACCCAGGTTAGCGAGGAAGTTGCCGACATTGCTACGATACGCATCGAGGCGCAGAGCCTGTGGACCGGTCTCTGGGATCTCGCCTCGAAGCTGAGTGGTGTGGAAGTCGTCGGCTTCGAGTCTGCGCACCTGCTGCATCGGGATTTCCAGCGGCTGCTCACCGATGGAACTCGATGGCAGTGGCGGCCGCAGCTCAACATGGTCGAAGCGCTGCGGGAATCGAAGGATCCGGGCGAGGTGGCACTGATTCGACAGGCCGGCGAGATCGCCATTCGCGCGCTCAGTCGAACGCTCAAGGAAATAAGACCCGGGCTTACCGAGCTGAACGTGGCCGGCATTCTGGAGAAAGCGCTGCGCGACGAGGGAAGCGAGGAATTCCCCTTCTCCGTGATCGTCGCATCGGGCCCGCGCGCCGCGCTTCCGCACGCGCGTCCGTCGGCGCGCACGATCGAGCGGGGAGATCTTCTCCTGCTCGATTTTGGCGCGCAGTACCGGGGATACTGCTCCGACATAACGCGCACGGTGGTGATCGGGCCCGCGTCGGACGAGCAGCGCTCCATCCACGACATCGTGATGCATGCGAACGCCGTCGCCGCGAATTCCGTCCGCGCCGGAATGAAGGGGCAGGATGCCGACGGTCTCGCCCGGCGCTACATTGAGGACCGCGGATACGGCGATGCATTCGGACACAGCCTGGGTCACGGGCTCGGACTCGAGGTGCACGAAGCTCCGCGCCTGGCGAAAGCCGTCGAGACCCCGCTCGGAGCTGGGGCGGTGGTGACGATCGAGCCGGGGATTTACCGTCCGGGTTGGGGGGGAGTGCGCATCGAGGACGATGTGTACCTCGCTTCGACAGGCCCGGAGATACTCACTGACTTCACCCGTGAGCTACTCGAGGTCGCATGACAATTGATCCCGCTCCGGGCCTCGTACGATGAACGCGGGCGCACTTCTTCCGACCCCACCGGACGCGGAATGACAATGTTCGACCTTCGTTACGTAAGGAAGCTGGTGGAAATGCTCGACGAGTCGAGCGTCGACTCAATCGAGATCTCGTCCGACAAGGGGATGAAGATCCGCATCTCCAAGACGCCTCAGCAACGCGGCGCCATCCAGATAGCGGCCCCCGTCGCTCTGCCGCCCATGATCGCCGCACCGGCGCCCGCGGCCGTTGCATCAGCGGACGCATCGGCGCCGTCGGCGGGCGCACCACGGGCCGAGCCGGCGAAATCGAAGTTCCTCGAGGTGAAGTCCCCGATGGTGGGCACCTACTTCAGCGCACCCGAGCCGGGCGAGAAGCCATATCTCAGCGTCGGGGATCGTATCAGCAAAGGCCAGATCCTCTGCATCATCGAAGCGATGAAAATCATGAACGAGATCGAATCCGAATTCGACGGGATCGTGAAGGAGATTCTTGCGCAGAACGCGCATCCCGTCGAATACGGTCAGGTCCTCCTCCGAATAGATCCCAATGCCTGAGAAAATGCAGCCACCGAGTCTGAAGCAGGCGCCTGCGCCTTCGGGCGCCAGTTTCGACTACAAGGCCGTGCTTCAGCACATGATCCAGCACAATGCTTCGGACCTGCACCTCAAGGTCGGGCGGCCGCCGACGCTCCGTGTGGACGGCCACATGGTCGCCCTGGAGCTGCCGCCACTCAAGCAGGAGGACCTGCGGAGCCTGGCCGAGCAGGTGATGGCGCCCAAGAACATCAAGGAGTTCTCGGAGCTCAAGGAATCGGATTTCGCTCTCGCCGTCCCCGGGATCGGGCGCTTTCGCGTGAACGCATACCAGCAGCGCGGGACCATCGCCTATGCGTTCAGAACGGTGCCGTTCCAGGCGAAGACCATCGCCGAGCTGAACCTGCCGGCCGTGTGCGAGAGAATCGCCCTCATGCCTCGCGGGCTGATCCTCGTCACGGGAATCACCGGCTCCGGAAAATCGACCGCGCTCGCGTCGATGCTGCACTACATCAATCAGAACCGCCAGGCGAACATCATCACCATCGAAGACCCGATCGAGTACCTGCATCGCGACATCAAGAGCAGCATCAACCAGCGCGAGGTGGGTACCGATACGGCCAGCTTCGCTCAGGCGCTGCGCCGGGTTCTCCGTCAGGATCCCGACATCCTGCTGGTCGGCGAGATCCGCGACCTGGACACGCTCGACACCGCGCTCAAGGCCGCGGAAACCGGACACCTCGTCTTCTCGACGTTGCACACCACCGACGCGTCGCAGACGATCAATCGCGTTCTGTCCTTCTATCCGCCCCACCAGCAGGCGGAAGTGCGCTACATACTCTCGAGCGCGCTGCGCGCGGTCATTTCTCTGCGCCTCGTCAGGCGCGCCGACAAGAAGGGGAGAGTGCCGGCGGCCGAAGTACTCGTAAATACCGAAGCGGTGCGCGATCAGATTCGCGACATGACGAAGGCCCTCAACATTCCGGCGCTGATACGGGAGGGCGCGGTGCCGTACGGCATGCAGAGCTTCGACCAGTCGCTGATGAACTGGTACGAGAAGGGCGTGATCTCCTACGACGACGCGCTGTTTGCCGCGACGAACCCCGCCGAGTTCGCGCTCCGCGTGCAGGGCGTCGCCGGCTCGAGCGACACGTCCTGGGACACCTTCAAGCAGGACGTCACCTGATA
>CAYMKQ010000018.1:0-21727 GCA_964391175.1 uncultured Gemmatimonadaceae bacterium
GGTGGTGGAAACCGCGGCGGCGGACAGGGTGGTGGTGGACAGGGAGGAGGAGGAGGAGGAGGAGGCCGCCCAGGTGGCGGTGGACAAGGTGGTGGACAGGGTGGTGGAGGAGGCCGCGGCCCGGGTGGCGGATCTTCCGGCGGTGGTGGTGGAACGGGCGGTGGTGGATCGTCCGGTGGCGGCGGCGGTGGTCAGCGCGGCGGCGGCCAGGGCGATGGTGGAGGCGGCGGCGGCCGTTAGCACTCCCCTTTCCAGTGGGGCGTCGCTTCCGAGCGGCGCCCCACTTTGTTCTTCCGGGAATTCGGGGAGAGTACCCTTTCTCAAGAGCCAAACTGCGAACTGCCTAGCTACCAGCCATGAGCTGAAAGCTGTCAGCTCCCAGCTTTACGACGCCGGGACGTTTCGTGTCGCCGACTCTGCTCGAGGTGGTGACGTCCCGACTCTAAGGAGCTGGCAGCGGACAGCTGGCAGCAGGTAGCCGGTAGCCTTGCTCTTCTCAGTTCCCTGAAATTCTCGAAGGAACTATTTCTTCCTGATGCGTCATCTCGTACCAGTTCTCGCCTCGCTGCCGTGGATCATCCCGCAGATCGTCACCTATTTCCGGTTGCGCGACTCGCGCTCGCTGGACGACGAGAGCGACGCCCCTCCGATCAACGCGCCACTCGTCACGGTCATCGTTCCCGCGCGGAACGAAGCGCACAACATCGCGCGCTGCGTTTCCTCGATACTGGCGTCGACTTACCCGCGGCTCGAGCTCGTCGTGGTGGACGACGGCTCAGCCGATGGAACCGCGGAGATCGCGCGAAAGGCAGCAGCGGGTGATCCGCGCGCTCATGTAGTGATGAACTCTCCGCTTCCCGAAGGCTGGTTCGGCAAGCAGTGGGCGTGCACGACCGGCGCGCGGGAAGCCCGCGGCGAGGTGCTTCTCTTCACCGATGCCGACACGTATCACGGGAGTGATCTCGTCACCAGGTCGGTGAACGCGATGCGTCGCACCGGCGCCGACATGTTCTCCGTCGCGGGTAAACAGGAGATGGGAGGGTTCTGGGAGAGGGTGATCCAGCCGCAGATGTTCGGCATTCTCTCAATGCGGTACGGCGGAACAGAATCGGTCAACAACTCGCGGCACGCGTCCGAGAAGATCGCGAACGGGCAATGCATCTTCTTCGAGCGATTCAGCTACGATGAGATTGGCGGGCATGCAAGCGTGCGCACGTCCGTGGGCGAGGACCTCATGCTTGCGCAGACGGTCTTTGCCCGCGGAAAGAAAACCGTCTTGATGCTCGGGGTGAATCAGCTCTGGACGCGCATGTATACGTCGCTTCAGGAGCTGATCGAGGGTTGGAGGAAGAACGTTTTCGCGGCCGGGCTCGACTCGGTGCCGTTCGGCGCCGTCGGGAGGGTGCTGTTTCCGTTGGCCCTGCTGGTGCCCCCGGTGATGCAGCTGCTGCCGCTCGTGGTGTTGGTGCTCGGGACACTCGGGATCGTGTCGGGCGGGCTGGTGGTGTGGGCAACGACTGCGACGATCGCGACGCTCGTGTGGTGGATCGTCGTGTACGCGCAGCTCGGTGAGCCCATCGCGTACGCATTCGCGTATCCATTGGGGGCACTCGTGCTTCTCTACATTTTCACCACCGCGATAATCCGTGGACGGCGTGTGAGCTGGAAGGGACGGACTTACATCTCGCGCTGATCCGCGCGGCTTGGCTCGGTAATGGTGAGCGCGGTGTTTGGACTTGCTTTCACGCCACGCAGTGACGTCCCGACGATTGCAGCTGACAGCTCGGAGCTTGGAAGCTGGCAGCTGACAACTCGTTCTGTTGCAGTTTGTTTCGTTGCCGTTCGGCGGATTTTCGCAGCACCTAGCCACCGAAAGATGCAGCCCCCACGGCGAGCAGCGGCTACGCTCCTCGGGTGCAGACACTCGAGCGCGCCATCGATGTCCTGGCGGCGGCGAATTCAATCGAAACACTGGGTGGAGTTTCGCGAGAGCTTGGGTTCATCGACCCCGCTCTGCCTCTCGAAAAGAATGCGCAGGCCGCCCTGGGCTTCAGGGAAACCATCCTGCTCGCGAGCGTAGCGCGGGGCCCGGGATCGCTCAGAGCACTTCTCATCGACATCGACGGTGAGCTGAGGGAGACTCTCACCGCTCTCGCAGATTCGCTCGCTCGCCGGAGTCCGCAGCTCCTCTGGATCGTGCTGGCGGTTACCCGCTCGACCCCCCAGGTCGCGATCATGTGCTGGTCCAGGCAAGGATGCCGAACGCGCGCAGTCTCTCTCGTCTGCAACAGGGAGAGACTCTTCGAGAGCGACGCCGAGACGCTCTGTGCCCTGTCGGCCGCAGTTAGCGATTCAGATCTTCTGACACACTCGCGATGGCTCGACATCCTGGGGCGGGAAGCGATCACACGGAGATTCTTCCGCGCTCTCCAGAACACCGTTGACCACATGGCTGACTCGGCTTGCGGCCGTCTCGATCGGATGGAAAGACGGGAGCTTGCCCTCCTCTACGTCTCGAGACTGCTCTTCCTTTCCTTTCTCGAGACCAAGGGTTGGCTGAACGGCGACTTCGGATTTCTGAGCAACGGGTACTCCCGCTGCATCTCCGCCGGCGGCTCTTACCAGAAACGGATTCTCGAGCCGCTCTTCTTCGGCACGCTGAATACACGCATCGGATCTCGCGCGGCACGAGCGCGGAGCTTCGGCAGAATCCCCTTTCTCAACGGCGGCCTGTTCGCGCGCTCATCATTGGAGAAGCGGGCTCGGAATACCTGTTTCAGCGACGAGGCCTTCGGCGCTGCCTACGGCTCGCTCCTCTCGCGCTATCGTTTCGGAGCGAGAGAGCATTCGACCACTTGGTCAGAGGCGTCTGTCGATCCGGAGATGCTGGGCAAGGCGTTCGAGGCCCTGATGGCATCCGGCGAACGCAGGAATAGTGGTGCGTTCTATACGCCACAGGACCTCGTCGAACAGGTCACGGCGGAAGCATTGACCAGTGCGCTTGGAGCCGACGTCGAGCTGAAATCAGTTCTCCAACTTCGGATTCTGGATCCAGCCTGTGGATCAGGCGCTTTTCTCGTCCACATGCTGGAACGGATCGCGGGAATGCGAGCGAAGCTCGGCGAGTCCGGCTCGATCGCCGAGATCAGACGTCGGGTGCTGGCGTCTTCGATATTCGGTGTGGATCTCAATCCGACCGCCGTCTGGCTTTGTGAGCTTCGACTATGGCTCTCGGTCGTAGTAGAGAATCGAGAGATCGATCCAATGCGAGTCGTGCCGCTTCCCAACCTCGATCGCCACATTCGCGTCGGCGATTCGCTCGCGGGGGGAGCGTTTGGAAGCGAGATTCCGTCCATCAGTGGAAAGCGGCTGCTGACGCTGCGGAGTCGTTACATGCGAGCCGTTGGCTCGCGAAAGCGGACCCTCGCCCGCTCACTCGATCGACACGAGCGCACCGCCGCGATCGAAGTGCTGTCTCGCCAGCGCGCACGGCTGGCAGCCGACCGGAAGGAGTTGCTCTTCGGATTGCGGGCGAGGGATCTCTTTGGCGAGCGCCATGCCCCCGACAACTCAGCTCTCGGTCTGTTACGGGATCTCCGCGCGAGAATGCGAGCCACGTCCAACCGTGAGAGGAGTCTGCGCTCCGGAGCCGCGCTACCCTTCTCCTTCGCCGCCCATTTTGCCGATGCCGCGGCAGCGGGCGGCTTCGATTTAGTCGTCGGCAATCCGCCGTGGGTGCGTCTGCATCGCATTCCTCAATACGCGCGAGAAAGGCTTCGCAGCGAGTTCGCGGTTTATCGTGGCGCCGCCTGGCAAACCGGCGCGACGGCGGCCGGCGCGGGACGTGGCTTTGCAGCGCAAATTGACATGTCGGCCCTTTTCGTCGAGCGGTCTCACGGATTGCTCCGGAAAGGTGGAACCATGGCGCTCCTCCTTCCATCCAAGCTTTGGCGCTCACTCGCGGGCGGAGGAGTTCGAAGGCTGCTCTCAGAGCAAACGGACCTCGTTGCGCTGGAGGATTTCGCGGATGGCGATACGCAGTTCGATGCTGCCGTCTATCCGTCCCTGCTCGTCTGCCGTACCAGGCAATCGCAAGCGGAAGCCATCGGCAGCGACGGTGTGGCCGCCGCAACGATTCAATGTGGAGTTCGATCCGGAGATCGCGTCGTCCGATGGGGATCCAGGCCACGCGCACTCGTACTCGACGATACGCCTGGCAGTCCGTGGCTCATCGTTCCACCAGCCGCCCGCGCCGCCTTCGACACTATCAGACGAGCCGGAACACCGCTCGCGGAATCCGCCTTCGGCCGTCCACTTCTCGGTGTGAAGACTGGACGGAACGACGCGTATGTGGTTCGTGTCGATCGGATCGACGGAGATGTCGCGGCTATCAGCTCGCCCGGGCGAAGCGGCTCAATCGAACGCCAGCTTCTCCGCGCCCTCGTTCGCGGGGAAACCCTTCGTGCGTGGGGCGTCACGGGATCCAGCGAGCATCTGGTCTGGCCTCACGATGAGAAGGGTAAGCCACTCCGATCACTGCCCGTGCTGGCGCATCGCTGGCTGCTTCCGTCGCGCACGGAGCTCTCGAGGCGCACCGACGTGCACGGACGGGCTCCGTGGTGGGCTGTGTTCCGCGTAGAGAGCGCTTCCGCCCAGCACCCGAGGGTGATCTGGGCTGATTTCGGACTGAAACCGCGCGCAATGGTTGCGGAATCAGGCAATGCCGTGGTGCCGCTCAATACGTGTTACGTCGTACGATGCGCCGAGCTCGCGGATGCATACGCCCTCGCCGCGCTTCTCAACGGACCCTTGCTCGCGGCCTGGCTCAATGTTATCGCGGAACCTGCTCGCGGCGGATATCGCCGTTATCTGGGATGGACCATGGCTCTCCTGCCGGTTCCCCGCGACTGGAAACGCGCGCGCGAAATACTCGCTCCGGTGGGAGCCCGTGCGACGCGAGGGGACATCCCGTCCGATTCCGCGCTGTTCGACGCATCGTTGATGGCGTACCGGCTCACGCACGCAGCAGTTCAACCCCTTCTCTCCTGGGCGAGCGGCTGCATCTAGCTCCGGCTTCTTTCGTGCGCGCGCGGATTGCGCGAGTGATGCTCGGAGACCGCTCGTCTGGACCGACTCTGGGATCCGTCTCACTCCAACCGCATCAGATCTCCGCTGTGTCGCGCCTCGAGCGAGCACTGGAGGAATTTGGCGGCAGCTTGCTCTGTGATGAGGTGGGCATGGGTAAGACATTCGTCGCGCTTGCCGTCGCGAAACGATTTCGTCGCCCATTGATCGTGGCCCCGGCGGCACTCGCGAGCATGTGGCGCGACGCTCTCACCCAGACTGGCACCGGCGCGGATTTCCTGAGTTACGAGAGACTCAGCCGCACCGAACCGGTGACGAACGAGTCCGATCTCGTAATCCTGGACGAGGCGCACCACGCCAGGAATCCCGCCACGCGCAGATACCGCTCCATATCCATGCTCATACGAGATAAACCCGCGCTTCTTCTCACCGCCACGCCGATTCACAACCGACAAGCAGACCTGATCACGCTCCTCTCTCTCTTTCTGGGATCCCGAGCGTGTGACTTGACTGAGCAGGAGCTCTCTCGCTGCATCGTGCGGCGGGAACAGCGCAGCACTGAGATGGCGACGGATATTCCTGTGATCTTGCCCGTCGTGCGGCGGGACGTTCCCGACGATTCGGCTCTCGTCGAAGAGCTGATGGACCTGCCGCCGCCCCTTCCACCCCGTGAAGCCGGGTCCGGCGGCGCCCTTATTGGGCTTGGGCTCGTCCACCAGTGGGCATCGAGCGAAGGAGCTCTCCGGGAAGGGGTTCGCAGGAGGATCGCGAGAGCGACGGCGATGATCGCATCGCTCCGCGCGGGGACATACCCCACTTCAGCGGAGCTCGATACATGGAGCTACGCGGAGGGTACGCTCCAGCTGGGATTCGCCGAGCTGCTCGCCGCGCCGAATCACGACGCGCCCGCGCTTCTGGCTTCGGTTACGGCGCACGCCGACGCACTGGTGGCATTCAGCCGGAGTCACTCGGGGAGCACCGCCATCGATGCGGCACGAGCCCGCATCCTGCTCGATATTCGCGCTCGACATTCAACAGCGAAGATCGTCGCGTTCGCCCAGTACGCGGAGACCGTCTCGGCTCTCTTCCGGCGGCTGGCCGGGCAGGGGCGCGTCGCGATGCTGACGGCCGGCGGCGCGCGCGTAGCGGGAGGCAGACTCTCGCGTGACGATGCGATCGCCCGCTTCGCCCCGCGTGCGAGCAATTCCCGACCTCCGGCGCGAGCGGAAACGATCAACTTGCTTCTCACGACGGATCTCTTGAGCGAGGGCGTGAACCTTCAGGACGCCGGAGTGGTGGTTCATCTCGACATTCCGTGGACCGCGGCTCGCATGGAGCAACGTGTCGGACGAGTTGCCCGGATGGGCTCGATCCACTCCGCGGTGAGCGTGTACGTCGTGAGCCCGCCCGCAAGTGCAGCCGAGGTGCTGCGAAGCGAGGGGATCGTCCGAACAAAGTGGAACTTCGCTCGAGACGCTCTCGGTGCGAGTTCGACGGCGCCGTTCGCCGATCTCCAATTGGCGGCTGACAGGACAGTCGCTGATTCGGAGAGCGTGCCGGCGCGGACGGAGCGACTCCGGAAAATTCTGGAGAGATGGGTGCGAGACGACGAAGCGGCAAATGTCAGAGGTCCCGAAACAGAGGCGCCCGTGCCGATTTCAGCCGACGAAGTGCCCTGTGATGAGGCCTCGGAGGATGCCTGCGCCGCGACCGTCGCGGCGCGTGAGAAGGGCTTTGTCGCCGCCGGGTATCTGGACGGACTCGCCGTTCTCCTCACGTCGCGGTCTGGCAGAGTTTGTACAAACCTCGAAGCGCAGATCGAGAGCTGCTCACTCGTTGGGAGATGCGAGATCTCCACCGATCCCGACGATCTTACTTCAGCTTTGCGCGCTATTCAGGAGTGGACTGATCATCGCGTGGCCTCGCACTCGGCGGGAGTCGAGAACTCTACACCCACGTGGCGCCGGCGATTGCTCAATCGGATCGACACTGCCATCCAGCGCGCTCCGCCACATCTGCGCGCCGCACGCTCCGTTGTGGCCGCACGCGCCAGAGATGTCACGAGCATGCGCCAGGGAGCTGCTGTCGAGGACTTGCTCAATTCGCTCGCGAGCTCGCATTTGCCCGAAGAAGAGTGGCTGCACGCCGTTGCCGCATTGGCGGCGCATCAGCCAACGGAGCGGGCAGACGGCGCGAGCGCGGCACTCGACGGCTTCCGACTTCGCGCTCTGCTGATGTTCAGGCCACCGGGCTAAGTCTTGACGAGCGGCTCGATCTCCCGGCCGCAGTGCTTGCACACCCTCGCGCGCGTCAGAACCTTCTCCGCGCAATACGGGCAGTCGCGCTCCTCGCGCGGCGTCGACAGGCGAGGATCTGTGCTTCCCACCACCGGTCGCCGGCCGTCCTCATCGCTGCTCACCTGCGCCTGCACCTGTCGCCGGAACTCGAACGGATCCCCAATGTTCCTGAACGGCTCCTGCGTTCCACCGGTGCCCGTGATCACGATCGAGCCGTAGCCAAGCATGCGGCCGATCATGCTCTGGTCGACATTGATGCCCTCGACCTTGCTGAGCATCGTTTCAACCGTGCGCCGTCGGAGCCACCCAACCTTGATGACCACCCGCTTGTTCGTGATGGCGAACTCGGACGTCGAGTAAAGCACCTGCGCCCAGGTGTATGCGACAATGGCCGGCAGCACGAACAGGAAGAAAACCGGCCAGTCTCCCGCGCTGACGGCGGGAATGAGCGTCAGTACGGCGACGACGCAGAAAAGGTAGGCGGGGATGAAGATTATGCGATGCAGGTGCCCGCGGTACTTGACCTCTTCACCTGGAAGCAGCTGCGACTCGATGTACGACACGCTGCCTACGGCCTCTCCTCCAGACGATTGTACTTCCTGAGCGCGGCGCGCAGCCTCTCGTGCGGAATCCCGTAGGCCCGCGCCCCATCGGCACCCGTCATCGTCTCTGCCCCAACCATCGCGTTCACTATCGCTTCCTCCGTCGCCTGGACCGTGGCGTAGAAGAGCGGATTGATCGCGTCGTTGGAGAGCATCCGCGGAGTGACGACACCGGTATCCCGAGCCGCGCCGGGGTTGGCGCTCGAGAAGGCGACGATCAGATCGCCCGAGGAATTCTCGCCGCGACCGCCAGCGACGCCGACTCCGAGAGCGGCACGCACCGCCAGGCGACGCAGCTGCTGCGGGATGAGAGGTGCATCCGTCGCCACGACGACGATTATCGACCCCATTCCTTCGTGCCGTTCATCCACCGGCGCGGATGCGGTCGCGTTGCAGAGTCGGAGCCCGCTCGCCCACCCGGTTTTATCGGTCACGGGTGCCGTCACACATAAAGTCAGATCGGAGATCTCACGGCCGACCGGCACACCGGCCACGCGCATCTCCGCTCTCCGCCCGGCGTTGCACTGCACTAGAACGCCGACCGTGTAACCGCCGCTCCTCGCATCCAGGCGGCGCGATGACGTCCCAATCCCGCCCTTGAAGCCGAAACAGATCATCCCCGTCCCGCCACCGACAGATCCCTCTGTTACCGCGCCGTTGCGAGCGCCATCGAGCGCATTGAACGCATGCTCTCGCCGGACGTGAAATCCGTTCACATCGTTGAGCAGCCCGTCGAAGGTCTCCGCGACCATGGGCAGCGCCCACCGCTGCGCGCTGGGTCGACGCACCATCCATTCGATCACCGCGTCGCGCACCACTCCGACGCTGTGGGTGTTGGTAATGGTTACCGGCCCCTCGAGGAATCCCGACTCCTCGACCCACGCCGTTCCCGTCATCTCCCCATTTCCATTCAGCGCAAACCAGGCGGCGAACACCGGATCGGTCGAGACGCGCCCGCGGGGATGGACAACGGTGACACCCGTGCGCACCGGACCCTTTCCAACTACGCGCTTCCCGTCTCCGGAGATCAGTGTCGTATGACCCACTTCGACGCCGGCGACATCGGTGATCGCGTTGAGTGCGCCGGGAGTACCGTCGAAGGGCACACCAACATCCCTAGCCCGCGGCTTGGTCTGCCCCGCCGCACTAACGGCGTACGCGGGGAACGTCAGAAATATGATCGCGAACAATACGCGAGCTTCCTTCCTCATTTCGACCTCTCGAAAGAACTCACCACCGTGCGGCGCGCGATTAGCCGAGCGCCCTGCTCAGGCTCCGATCGGATGCCAGGTCGTCTTGAACTCGATGAAGTCGCGAATCTCGTACAGGCTCTGCGCAATCTCGTCGCGCTTTCGCGCCCGCACTCGCTTGATGCTCTCCGCCGCCCCGACCTGGAGCTGCTTCTTCTCTTCCTGACTCACCACCGCGCTCACGCCGCGGATGTGCGTGTGCGTGGCGAACGTCGGCACCAGCTCCTTCCTGAAGCCGGTGAGAATGTTCACCACTCCGCCGGGAAGGTCAGACACCGCCAGCATCTCGCCGAGGACGATGGCGGGATATGGATACTCCTGCGAAGCGAGACAGACGACGGTGTTGCCCGAGACAATCACCGGCGCGATCTGGCTCAATAGTCCGAGCAGCGGAGACGCGTCGTCGGCGATGATGCCGATGATTCCCATCGGCTCGGCGACCGTGAAGTTGAAGAACGGACCGGCGACTGGATTTGTGTTGCCCAGCACCTGCTCGTACTTGTCCGCCCAGCCGGCGTAGTAGATGAGCCTGTCCACACTGGCCGCGACTTCCTTCGCCGCCGCGCTCTTGGTCGAGGCGCCCGAGATCACGAGAGCATCCGCCATCTCCGCGCTCCTCGACTCGAGCATCTCGCCGAGACGGTAGATGATCTGGCCACGGTTATACGGAGTGCGCTGCGCCCAGTCGGGGCCGGCTTTCGCGGCCGCCTCGACGGCGTTGCGCAGATCCTTTCTCGTGCACTGAGGAATATTCCCCAGAAGCCCACCCACATCTTTCGCAGTGGCGACACCTTTCGGCGTGACGACACCCTTCGGCGTTGTTTTCTTCTGGATCGGAAAGACGCGTCCGCTCTCGGAGCGGATGAATTGCCCGCCGACGTAGACCTTCGGCGTCTTGGTGACCGGGATGCGCGCCATGCTACACCACCTTCCCGTAATCCATGAGACCCTGGCGTCCACCCTCGCGCCCGAAGCCCGACTCCTTGTAGCCGCCGAAGGGCGACGAAGGATCGAACTTGTTGAACGTGTTCGCCCACACCACGCCCGCCTTGAGGAGCGTGCTCATCTTGAGGATGCGCGAGCCCTTGTCGGTCCACACGCCGGCCGAGAGACCGTACATCGTGTTGTTCGCCTTTTCCACCGCTTCCTCGAGCGTGCGGAAGGTCAAGACACTTAGTACGGGTCCAAAGATTTCCTCTCGCGCAATCCGGTGGCTCTGTGTCACGCCTGTGAATACCGTCGGCTTGAAGTAGTAACCTTTCGTCGGCAGGCGGCACACCGCCGACTGGTACATTTCGGCGCCCGCTGTCACGCCCGAGTCCACCAGCTCGCAGATCCTGTCCAGCTGCGCGCGCGAGTTGATAGCGCCGACATCGGTATTCTTGTCGAGCGGATCGCCCACCCGCAGCACGTCGATGCGGTTCTTCAGCTTCTTCACGAACATCTCCGCGATCGATTCCTGAACGAGCAGCCTGCTCCCCGCGCAGCAGACGTGGCCCTGATTGAAGAAAATCCCGTTGACGACGCCCTCGACCGCCTGATCCACGGGCGAGTCGTCGAAGACGATGTTGGCGGCCTTCCCACCGAGCTCCAGCGTCAGCTTCTTGTCGGTGCCAGCGAGCTGGCGCATGATGATCTTGCCCACCTCGGTCGAGCCGGTGAAAGCGATCTTCGCCGCGGTGGGATGTCCGACGACGGCCGCCCCGGTATCTCCCGCGCCGCAGACGAAGTTCACGACTCCCGCCGGCAGCTCGGCCTCGAGCAGCAGCTCGGCGAATTTTAGCGCGGTGACCGACGTCGTCTCCGCCGGCTTCAGCACGACCGTGTTACCCATGGCGAGAGCCGGCGCGATCTTCCACGACAGCATGAGCAGTGGGAAATTCCAGGGAATTACCTGACCGACTACGCCCAGCGGAACGACTTTCACTCCGGGGGTGGCGTACTCGAGCTTGTCGGCCCAGCCGGCGTGGTAGAAGAAATGCGCGGCGGCCATGGGGACGTCGAAGTCGCGCGACTCCTTGATCGGCTTGCCGCCATCCATCGTCTCCGCGACAGCGAACTCGCGCGCGTGGTCCTGGATGAGACGGGCGATGCGGTAGAGGTATTTTCCGCGCTCACGTCCGGGGAGCTTGCTCCACGAGGAGAAGGCTTTCTGCGCGGCCTGGAACGCGTTGTCGACGTCGGCCGCATTGGCGAGCGCTATTTCGGCGAGCACTTCTTCGGTGGCCGGATTGACCGAGTCGAAATATTTGCCCGACTTCGGGGCGACGAATTTTCCGCCGATGAACAGATCGTACCGCTTCTTCAGTCGCGGGTCGGCCGTCTCGGGCGCCGGATCGTACTCCCAGAGGTCGCCGAATATCAGCTGCGGAATGGAGCCCGCGCCCGTCGCTGCCCCACCGCGAGTGATGGGCCTGGTGGATGTCATGTCAGTAGCTCTCCGCGGCCTCTGTGAAGTAGTACGGCGCCTGGTATGCGCCGGTCTTTTCCTTTTCTATCTGGCGCAGCAGATCGTTCAGGAGCGAGCTGGCGCCGAAGCGATAGCGTGACGAGTTGAGCCATGCATCGCCGAGCGTCTCCTTGACGGCGACGAGGTAGTGCAGCGCCTGCTTCGCGTTCCGGATGCCGCCGGCCGGCTTCATGCCGATCGCGATCCCCGTGGCGAGATAGAAATCGCGGATCGCCTCGATCATTACCTGGGTATTGGCGAGCGTTGCCGCTCCTGACGCCTTGCCCGTACTCGTCTTGATGAAATCGCCGGGACGGATCACCTGCATGGCGAGGAACGACGCCGCGCGGATGTTGTCGTACGTGTCGAGCTCGCTCACTTCCAGGATAACCTTGAGCTGCGCGTCGCCGCACGCCTCGACCACCGCGCTGATCTCGTCCTGCACGGCGTTGAGCTCACCCGAGAGAAAGAGCCCGCGATTGATCACCATGTCGATCTCGTCAGCGCCGTCTCCGACGGCGGTTCGTACTTCCTCGAGTCGAAGCGGCAGCGGGCTCTGGCCCGACGGAAACGCGGTCGCGACGGAAGCGACCTTGATCGCCGTGTCGGCCAGCCAGCGCGCGGCGTGCTTGACGAGGAAGGGATAGATGCACACGGCCGCCACAGGAGGCACATCGGGATCGGCGCTCGGACGCCTCGCCTTCTGGCAGAGCGAGGCGATCTTGCCCGGGGTGTCCTTACCCTCCAGCGTCGTCAGGTCCACCATCGACACGGCGGTCCTCAGACCCCACAGCTTGGAGCCCTTCTTGATGCTTCGCGTGGTAAACTTGGCCACGCGCTCCTCGATTCCGACCTGATCTACGGTACCGATCTCGTCGAAAAGCTTGCTGAAGCTCGTGCCGGTGGGAGGGCGCATGGTCCCTCTAATATCGCGTCGCGCATCCCCCATTACAACGCCGCGTTACGGGGGTTTACTTTGCCAGCATGGCTGAAGCGCGCCCCTACGCCGTTCTGTTCGATCTCGACGGAACTCTCGTCGATTCGATCGCGCTGCTTCTGGCCTCAATGAAGCACACCTTCGATGGAAGGCCGAGGAAGCCGAGCGATGACGAGTGGATCGAGGGGCTGGGAACTCCGCTGCCGAAGCAGCTCACGCCGTACGTCGAATCGGATGAGGACCGCGAGCGACTGGTGAACCGCTATCGGACCTTTCAGCACGAGAATCACGACCTGCTGATGGCCCGCTACGAAGGAGTCGTCGAGACGCTGGCGCTGCTTTACCAGCGAGGTCATCCGATGGGCGTAGTGACGAGCAAGGGCAACATGATGATGGACCGCGGGCTCAAGTTCATCGGCGCCGACGACTACATGGAAGTCGCGATCGGCTACGACTCGTGTCACATCCATAAGCCCGATCCCTACCCCGTTCGTCTCGCGCTCGACAAGCTCGGCTACACACCGGAGGAAGCAGTGTTCGTCGGCGATTCTCCGCACGACATCAAGGCAGGAAACGCGGCGGGCGTCATTACAATCGCGGCGCTGTGGGGGCCGTTCACACGACTGCAGCTCGAGCCGTACTACCCGAAGTACTTCATAGAGCGCATGACGGAGCTTCCTTCTATGCTGGATGGAATCGCCGCACGCGCTGCGGGGTAATATATATTTCGCACGTTCGACTTTTTTAGGAGAGATCAGATGGGTGTTTCATATCCGACCGAGACGCTGGTACGCACCGGAGAGGAGCGGGCGACGCTCGTTCGCCGGACCTACGCTCTGGTGCTCGTCAGCGTGATCGTCACGATGGTCGGCGCGTCGTTCGGGCTGTCGCAACCCGCTCTCATGCAGGCGGTAGCTGCACACCCGATTATTGCATTCCTCTCCGCGCTCGCGCCACTTCTTCTCGCAACCAGGAGGAAGGCCGAGTTCCCCATGAACATCGGGCTCGTCCTTCTCTTCAACTTCGTGATGGGGGTGATGATCTCCCCCGCACTTTTCTTCTACGGGAGAACGCAGCCGGGCCTGATCGGACAGGCGGCGGTGCTTACGATCGGCGCATTCGGCATTCTCACCCTCTACGCGTTCGTGAGCCGGCGCGACTTCAGCGCCTGGGGAAGCTTTCTCACGGTGGGCCTGTGGGTGCTCATCGGCACGATGCTTCTGAACCTGTTCTTCAGAAACGCCGCGGTGGATCTGTGGCTCGCTGGCGTCACCGTTCTTCTCTTCAGCGGCCTGCTCATCTTCGACACCTGGCGCCTGCGCAATCGATACGGGCCGGATGAGTACGTCGGCGCCGCCGTCCAGATCTATCTCGATCTGCTGAACATGTTCATGGCGATACTCCGCCTGCTGGGCAATCGGCGGCACTAGAAGCACCTCGAAGACTGAAGCAGGGAGCTGTAAGCCAACTGCGCTGTCAGCCGGTGAGCTTTCATACAGGCGTAATAGTTTCGCGAGGCCAAGGATCGCGCGGCTTCGACTGGCG
Organism: uncultured Gemmatimonadaceae bacterium; assembly: GCA_964391175.1. Taxonomy (GTDB): domain Bacteria; phylum Gemmatimonadota; class Gemmatimonadetes; order Gemmatimonadales; family Gemmatimonadaceae; genus UBA4720. Next base: position 14,166 of record CAYMKQ010000018.1, read on the forward strand.
CCAGTGGCAGAAAAGCGGAACACCTCAGGAGTGTCCACTCCCGACGCCGCCGGAAAAGCTAAAAAGCTGATAGCGTCGTTAGCCTACAGCTCCCTGCTTCAGTTCTGTATGCCCTTGAGCCAACCACGAATCCCTAATCCGGGTTGTGCCTACTGCTCCTGCACTCGGTCGATCTGCGTCGCCAGATCGAGATCCTTTTGCGTGATCCCACCCGCTGAGTGCGTACTCAGCGAGCAGATGATCTTCGTGTAGCGGATATCGATGTCGGGGTGGTGATCGACGGCTTCGGCCGCTTTCGCCACTGCCGTCACGAAGTTTATTCCGGTGAGGAAATTCCGGAACTGGAATGTCTTGGTGATCACATCGCCGCGCCGGCTCCAGCCGGGAAGATTCCCGAGCTCTCGCTGAATCGCGATGTCCGATAGACGCTCGCCCATCAAGGTCTGGCTCCGATCCGGATATTCGGCGAAAAAATAGCAGCTTTTGGTTCGAACCGCGCTCGTCCGTGCCTGCGGATGAAGTCCGGGAACTGATCCGCTGGATTTAGCCCCTGCTTCGGGCTATATTCGGGCATAATGAACAGCGCGCAACGGACCCAGGCCGGCCTTTTCGGCGCGGAGTACGAGCGAGCCTCACGCCAGCTCCCCGTGATTGGCGAGCAGAAGGACATCCGCTACTACTCCTCGCCGGCCAAGAGCATCCTCAATGGCCCAGAGACCACGGGGATGGGATTCTGGTCCATCAACCCGTACATCGGCTGCGCGTTCGGATGCGCTTACTGCTACGCGCGCTACACGCATCGCTACGTAATGGAGCGTGCCGCGTCCGACGAGAAGATGACCGAAGCGCTCGGCGAAGCTTTTCGCCAGCTTCCCCCGTGGCTCGCCTTCGAGCGGAACATCTTCGTGAAGCGAAACGCGCCGGAGGTTCTGAGCCGCACACTCCGCTTCGGAAGCGACCGGCACCTGAAGCTGCTCAAGGGCGAGACGATCGTCATCGGAACGGCGACGGATCCGTACCAGCCCGCCGAGCGGAGGTTCCGCGTCACGAGAGGGATTCTCGAGGTGCTCGCCGATCACCCCGGGCTGAGCGTCGTCGTGATCACGAAAAGTCCGCTCATCACGCGCGACATCGATCTGCTCTCGCGCATCGGAAGGCATTCAGAGCTGTGCGTCCATCTCTCGCTCATCACGCTCGATCGAGAGCTCGCGCGCCGGATCGAGCCGAGGGCGCCGACGCCGGAGTCGAGAGTGCGTGCGCTGGCGCGCCTGCGCGAAGCGGGGATCGACGCGGGAATCAACTGCATGCCGGTGCTTCCGGGCATCACCGACAATCCGTCGGATCTCGAAGCACTGGTGAAGCGGGTTTCGGAAGCGGGCGCCACGTATGTCGGTGCGTGCGCGATCAGGCTCAAGTCCGCGGCGAGAAAGCGATACCTGCCTTTCATCGAGCAGGAGTTTCCGCATTTGGCGGAGAGGTATCGCAACACCTACGCCTCCAGCCCGTACGCGGGAAAGAAGTATCGCGAAGGACTCTCCCTTTTCTTCGAGAAGCTCTGCGCCAAATACGGCGTGCGCAGCTGGTCGCGCGGAGCTGACGAAGACGACGGGGACGAGACGCCTGATCCGGCGCTCGTCCCCGATGTGCAACTGTCCCTCGAGCTGTAACCCTCGAGGGTTACAGCCTTTTCAATTCGTTCAATTGTCCGACAACTACCGAAGCGGGCCTTATTGCCCCACTGTGCCGGTCGGTGGGTTGTCGTTCGGGCCGAACCCGATGTTCATCGCCGCGAGCAGCGCGGCCGCGTTGTTGGCCGAATTGAACTTCTGGGCGCAGGTGGCGATAGCACGCCGAGTCTGGGGCCCGTACCGGCCGTCCACGTTCGTCACGCCGCAGCCCTGATCTCTCAGCTCTTGCTGGAGAGCGAGAAACTGGATACGGGACAGACCAGCCTGGGCAGAAGCAAGCGCTGGGACGGTGAGAAGGGCAACTACAGCGAGAGTCTTGCGGGTCATCTTCGATGCCTCCGATCGGGTATGGGCTCTACAATATAGAGTCATTGCAGCGTTGCAAGGTCCACGCCGACGACGACACTCGGCGATGCTGAAATGGACAAAAAAAACGCCCGGCTCGCAAGGAGTCGGGCGTCTTTTGTTACTGGGAAGATCCCCGGGCTGCTTAGCGGAGCATCGCGACGACGAGGGCACCCGCGGCGAGGAGAGCGACACCGATGGCGAGAGCCGAAACCGGCGTCATCGTCACCGTTTGTTTCCACCAGCTGGTGGCCATACCGGGCGCGGCGGGCAGAGAAGCCATGATACGCTGCTGGACGTGCACGGGAGTGACACGGCGGCGCAGCATCTCGCTCTCGGCGTTGATTCGGGTCCAGAGCTCGACCTTCGAGGCGCCTTCCGACTCGGCCGCGCGTATAGAATCGACTTCGCCATCCAGCCAGTCGTGCAGCATCGCCCGACCAGAGGTGCCGCTGAGCGGAACCTCGCGGTCATAGAGCTGCTCGGCAGCCTTTTCCCTCTTTTGAACGGGCTCGCGGCCCGTGCTCTTGTCGTTTCTCTCGAAACCCGCGTCGTCCAGCATCATGAGTACTTCTCCTCGAGCAGTTGTTGGAGCGCCTCTCGCGCCCGATGCACTCGCATCTTTAGCGCGCCAACAGTCGTTTCCAGTAACAGCGCCATCTCCTCGTATGACCTTCCTTCCACGTGCTTCATCACGAACGCTTCACGGAGCGAGGGAGCCAGTCTGGCGAGAGCGTATTCGAGATCCGTACGCAGCTCGTTACGGTCCATCTCCTCTTCCGGCGTCGAGTACGTCGAGGGCTGATCATCCTCGTCGTAGCTCACGTGCGTCCGCCGAATGTTCTTCAGCCAATCCTTGCAGGAGTTGGCGACGATTCGGAAAACCCAAGCATCGAACCGGCCCCGAACTTCGCCTAAATGCTGAAAGGCTTTGATAAAGGACGCTTGAAGTATGTCTTCCGCCACATCCGGGCTTCCGGTCATCCCCAGGGCGTGGCGGTACAAGGGGTCGCTGTATCGGGTTATGAGCACCCCGAACGAGTCCTTGTGGCCTGCCAGAACCTTGGCGATGATCTCCTGATCGGCATCGATTTCCGGCGCCCCATCTGGCGGCGTCGAGCTTCCAGCGCCCGCTGTTTGGGCACTCTGACTCTGCAGCGGTGCGGCTGTCATCTTCACCTGCCTAGTGTAATCCCTTTGCCAGCCGCTGTATAGAGCCATCCGGCACCGGGACAACACACGGTTTCACCGTTACATCTTTCAGACGCCTGGCGGGTCGTGGAAGCAACGCAGTTACCGGAGACGGATCAGGTAGAGGTGCTCCAGGGCGCGGTCGGCGTGGTAGTGCCGGCCGGCTCTCTCACTGTCAGCCCGGTACCGGCGGTACCCCTGAGTGAAATGTGAGACCTCGCCATCGACCGCGGCGCTGGCGAGCAGGGAGTGGAGGGTGTCGGGGGCCAGGTGTCCCTCCGAATTGAAGCTGACGAGGACGTGTCTGGCATTGGTCGCGGAGAGCAGATTCGAGAAGAGCTTCTGCACGCGGCGTCCGTGGGACCAGTCGCTGCGCCCCTCCTTGCCGGCGAGGAGTCCCACCTTTCCGCGGATGGCCGGACCCGATTCGAACCACCCCCGCGCGAGGATCTCCGGTATATGGTAGTAGGCCACGTACTGCCTGGAGTTGTACGGTGGATCGATGTAGATGAGATCCACTTCGCCGATCGCTCTTGCGGCATCGGTCGCATCCATCAGGTAGGCGTCGGCCGCCTGCTCTCCAGCAATCGGAGCTTCCGGAAGGATGTCGAACCGTCGCCTTGCATTCGGCTGCCACCGCTTCATATAGGATGCGTAGACGCCGGCGGTGTTCGCTACGCGGTCCGCGCCCTCGATTATCGCGGCGAGCAACAGGTAGTAGCTGTCCTCATCGATCGCGCGTGCGCTCCGCCACCCCTCCAGCTCCTCGCGTGCGCCATCGATGCGTGTGGCGTTCTCGGAAGTGAAGTACATGCGCTCACCTGTCGGCGAGAAATGCCGCGTGATGAATCCTTCCCGGGGCGAGACTGCGGAAAGCTCGCGCGCCATCTCCGCGAGGGCTGGATCGGCGCGGCGCGCGACGACGTACGCGCGCTGAAATACGTACGACGACATGAGCAGATCGCTCGAATGAACCCGCCATCCGAGCGCCTTGAACGCGCGGGCGACACTTGCGGTGCCGGCGAACGCGTCGTGAACGGATCCCGCGCCAATGCCGCTCTTTTTCAGAGTGCGGAGGATGAATGGAAGGAGCCGGGTCTTGTTTCCGATGTATCTCATGATGCGAAGAGGGCGAGGTCGTCGGCCTCGCCCTCATAAAGGTATCAGCTCGATACTACGGGCAGAGCTGAGCCTGCGTCAGCACCGGCTGCGGATTCGTGGGAATCGCGAATCCGAAAGCCGCGTTGAGCGCGTCGGCGGCCGCGTTGGCGACCTCCTGATATCCCTGCACGTTCGGGTGCACGCCGTCGAGGCTGATGTACTGGCCGTAGGGGGAGACGCAGCCGAAGTGCTTGGCGACGCTGTAGGCGCCGCGGTTCGCGACGAACTTGTTGAGCACCGTGCTCACATCGAGGTATGCCCAGCCGTTCGAGCTCGCCTGCGACTGAATGAAGCTGTTCATTCCGGCGACGACCGCCGTGATCGTCGTGACATCCGCGGGAGTGAGGATGTTGTCCTGCGCACCCGGCGTGTCAGTGCAGCTGAGATTGAACGCCGTGCCGGTTGCGCGCGCCGTCGCGACGGCGGTTCCCACCTTAATCGGAACGAAGATCAGATTGGTGTTGCCCTGACAGTCCGCATTTACCACCACGCCGAAGTTCGCGAACTCGGCCCGGTTCTGCCAAAGCTCATCGCCGCTGCGCAACGACACGATGTTGGAGACATTCGGGACTCCAACGAGAATCGCTCTGGCGCCCGTCTTCTTCACGCTGTCGAGCACCTGCGCGTAAACCGGCTGCCAGACGTTGTTCGGGACGTAGGTAAACGGAGTCCGGTACGCCGCGGCAGGCAGCATGAGACCCGAAGTCACCTGGAGCACTTCATTGAATCCGAGCTCGACGGAGACGAGCGTCGGATTCTGCATCATCATCGCGGTGACCTGGGTCTTGCCGGCCGGAAGAACGACGCGATACTGGCGCCGCCGCGTCTGACTCTCGACGACCGTCGTCTCCGGCGTCACTCTCAGCGCGTCGTAGGTGTTCGCGCCGGCGATGCCGACATCGTTCGTCGGCAGCGTGATGCCCGAGAACAGTGCACAGACGGTGTCGGCGGGAACAATGCCAGGAGCGGCCGCCCCGCTGAGACGTCTCCCGAGCTGCAGCGGAGCAATGAATGGAGAGAAACACCCTGGAGCCTGAATGAGAGGCTGCGAGTAACGGGCAAAAGCCTGGTGCGCGAGGAGTGCCGTCCAGTCCTGCGCCTGGGTCGAATACAGAACTCCGTCCGACTGCACGCCCATGGTGAGACTCGTCCCCATGGCGACGTAGCGCGCAAATGCTTCCTGGCCTTTCGGTCCGGTGATTCTGGCGTCGTCGCTTTCGCATGCAGCGAGAAGAACGAGAGCGAGAGCACCAGCAGAAAAAGACCAGTTACGCTTCATAACTACTCCGCAGGGGTTGATAAACATCCTCGGAGTATCCCGGTGGGCAGATAATATCTGTCATGGCTGAAATGCGCGCCACCGCAGAGTTCTGATCGCGTCTCCATGCTCGTCGAGCTTCGGCGGCGGCATCCGCACGCTTCCCGGAACACTCGGCGGCACCCCGGTGCGGGGGGATGCGTCGGTTCCGGCGAGAGCCTCCGCGACCGTGCGCACCAATCCGCACGCCACACCTGCGGACTCGAGTCGTGCAATCCAGCTTTCTGCCCGCTCCTTCAGCACATGCTGAGCGATCGCACCGACGACACGCTCGCGGTTCGTAACGCGTCCGGCATTCGTGACGAGATCCCTGTCGTCGGCAAGCTCGCGCAGTTCCAGCGCGTTCGCGCATGCGCGCCACTGTGCATCGCTGCCCACCGCGATCACGAACGGCCTGTCGGCCGCGTCGAAGAGCTGGTACGGAACGAGATTGGGATGCGCATTGCCCCACCTCTTCGCATCCGTGCCCGAGACCATGACGTTCTGCGCGACGTTGACGAGAGCGGCGCGCGCGCTGTCGGCGAGCGAGATGTCGATCCGTCGCTTGCGCGCGGGAAGCGCGCCGTCCGAGCGCTCGACGAGCGCGGCGAGAATCGCGATGGCCGCATCTTTTCCGGCGATGACATCGGCGAGGGCGACACCGACCTTCGTCGGCGGGCCGGTCACGTCGCCCGTAATGGACATCCACCCGCTCTCTGCCTGCGTGACGAAGTCGTAGCCCGGACGGCGGCTCTCCGGTCCGAAGCCTGAGATACTGCACCAGATGAGATAGGGATGCGATTCCAGGATCTGACCCGCGTCGAATCCGAGCCGGCTTAGCGAGCCGGGAAGGAAGTTCTCGAGCACTACATCGGCCTCGGCAATGAGACTCAACAGGAGCGCGCGATCGGCCGGAGATGACAGGTCCGCCGCCAGGCTTTTCTTGTTCCGGTTGATGCCGAGGAAGTAGGCACTTTGCCCTTCGCTGTCGAAGGGCGGTCCCCAGCCTCTGGTCTCGTCGCCGTCACCAGGTCGCTCGACTTTGATGACATCCGCTCCGAGATCGCCCAGAATCATGGAGCAGAGGGGACCCGCCAGCACTCTCGTCATATCGAGGACTTGTGCGCGCATTTGGTAGTTTTGGCGGCTTTCTGACTTTGTAGTGGCCTTATAATGGCATGAAATAGCTCGCAAGCCATGCTGATTTCGACCGTTGCGAACAGGGTTCACCCCACCTTGCTTTAGTGACGAAAAATCATATACTTAGCGCCGTTCGAGCCCGTCTGCGGTTGGTCCAGCACCTAAGTGATTCCCACGCGTCAGCCAGCTTCCTTCCGCTGACCGGAGCCCATAAATGCCCGATAGAGAAACGCCCGCCCCAGCAGCTGCTACCGCCACAGCAACTGCCCCTGCCGCCGGCACGCCCGCGGCTCCCATCCCGCCCAGGCGAAGCCCCGGCCATCGCGGGGCCGATGTAAAAGATACCGTCGCCGAGATGGCGGCGAAGGCGCACGAGATCAGCCTCGAGGCCGGGAGCAAGATGGCCGCGGCGATGAAGGACGTGGTCGGAGCCGCCGCGGGACTCACGGGGCTGGTCCTCGAGAGCGCGCGCGACCTGCTTCAGTACATGGTCCGGAGAGGCCAGATGACGCAGGACGAAGCGGACAAGCTCATGCGCGAAGTGGAAGCATCGCACGCGAAGAGGAAGCCTTCCTCTCCGCCGCCGGCCGCGCATGCCAAGACTCCGCTGAAAGTCGAGGCAGCTCGGCCCGCCCCCGCGCACCACGTATCCGCCCCCGCGCACCACGTATCCGCCCCCGCAAAACACGCGGCGAAGCCGGCGGCCAGGCACGCACCCGCGAAGAAGCCGGCCGCGAAAA
>CAYMKQ010000018.1:21827-31459 GCA_964391175.1 uncultured Gemmatimonadaceae bacterium
GCCGACGAAGAAGCCGGCCGCGAAAAAGCCGACGAAGAAGCCGACGAAGAAGCCGGCCGCGAAAAAGCACTCCGCCAAGGCCGCCATGAAGTCGAAGCCCAAGGCGAAGACGGCGAAGAGAAGGTAAAGCGCAGTGATACCGCGTGGCGATGCAGTCGCGCTCGCCCGCGCCCTCGTAAGAATCGATTCCAGAAACCCGACTCTCGCTCCCGATTCACCGGGCGAGGGTGAGGTCGCGCGCGTGCTTGCATCGGTGCTCGACGATTGGGGCTTCTCCGTTCAGTTGATGGAAACCGTCCCCGCACGACCAAACGTCGTCGCGCGACTCGGGCCGGCGGATGCACCGGCGCTGATGCTGAACGGGCATCTCGATGTCGTCGGTGTCGAGGGTATGTTGCATGCGCCGTTTGACGCCCAGCTCCGCGACAAGCGTATCTATGGTCGCGGCTCCGCGGACATGAAGGGCGGGCTCGCCGCGATTTGCGCGGCCGCAACCGCTGCAAGCGGGCAATCGAAGCGACAGATCATCATCACCGCCGTCGCCGACGAGGAATACGAGAGCCTCGGGATGCGAGCGCTGCTCGCGTCCGGGGTGGGGGCTGAAGCGGCGATCGTCGCCGAGCCCACGCGGCTCGCGATCTGTCCCGCTCACCGCGGCTTCGCCTGGTTCGACGTCGCATTCGCGGGAAGAGCCGCGCACGGAAGCCGCTATGACATTGGCATCGACGCGATCCTGCACGCGGGACTTCTGCTCGCCGAGCTGGACGAGCTCGAGCAGACGAGAGAAGCAGGTCCCACTCATCCGCTACTGGGTCGGGGATCTCTGCACGCCTCGATGATCCGGGGCGGTGTGGGAATGTCCACCTATCCCGAGCGGTGCGACCTCGCGATCGAGCGACGGACTCTGCCCGGCGAATCCCCGGAGAAAGCGTTCCTCGAAATCACGGACGCATGTGCGCGGGTCCGGGCTCGCCGCCCGGAGTTCCAGCCGCAAGTTACATTGAATACCGCGCAGGCTCCGAGCGATGTGCCCCTCGACGCGCCCATCGTAAAGAGATTGCGCGAAGCGCTCGAGCGCGAAGCGCTGCCGGTGAGGATCGAGGGACTCTCGGCATGGACCGACGCGGCGCTGTTGAACGAGGCGGGGATTCCTGCGATCTGCTTCGGGCCCGGCGACATCGCGCTGGCGCACGCCGCCGAGGAGTTCGTCCCGGTCGACGAGATCGTTGGAGCGACACGGGTGTTGACGCGCCTCGTGAGAGAGTGGTGCGAATAGACAAACGGCGCGCGTTGTGCGTTTTCCGTTTATGCGTTTAGCGTTTGCGAGTTACGCTCAAACGGGACACGGTTGAACGGGAAACGCACGACGCGTGCCTTCGCAGTGTATGGAGGGAACGAAAGGAGTACTCGTGGCGGATTGGACGCACAAGCAGTACGACCAGCTCGAGCGGGCGATCACCGGCGGCAAGCGGATCTCAGCTTTTCGGCGCGGCACGGAGTACGTCGTCATCCCGATGAGGCTCCACATGATAAGCGGGCGCGAAGCCGTCGAGGCCACGCATCCGACGACTGGCGACGGAATCACGCTCTACCTGGACGAGATGGACAGCTTCGAGGTGGTGCGGTGACGCGCGCCAAGCCCGGCGACCTGGTGGCGATCTACGCCGACGAATCCTGCATCGGCAACGGCCGCGACGGTGACAATCCGGGCGGGGCGGGCGGGCTGATCGAGTGGCTGGATCCCAGGTCGAGCGAAGTCACGCGCTGTGATTACTGGATCTCCGAACCCGCTACGACCAACAATCGCATGGCGCTGCGTTCGGTGATTGAGGCGTTCCGCGCCCTTTCAAGGAGTGGGAACTCCTACCGCGTTCTCTTCACCAGCGACTCGAAGTACATCGTCGATGGGATGACTGAGTGGGTTCCGAGCTGGAAGGCACGCGACTGGAAGAGGAAGGGCGGACCGATCCTGAATCTGGAGCTGTGGAAGGAAGCGGTGGAGGCCGTGTCATCGCACGAGTGCCAATGGCGGTGGGTCCGGGGTCACGACGGGCAGCCACAGAACGAATACGCCAACCTTCTCGCCACACGCGCGGCGGCGGGTCAGTCGAATTCAGATGGGTTGCGCCAATCCGAATTCGACGCCTGGCTTTCGAAGCATCAAACCGGACGCCTCCAACTGAAGGACACCACTCCCTTTCCCGATCTTCATTCATTCCAGCCGAGTAAGCGAGCATGGACGACCTAGACCGACTTTTCCAGAGATTGGTACACAACATCAGGAACGGTCACGCCGAGTACCTGAGCGTTCCCTTCACGGTGGCGGAGCTCCACGAGACGCTGGTCCCATACCGCCACTATCGCCGCGACCTCGGCATCGAGACGAATCAGGACTATGAAGCGGCCGTGACGCGACTCATCTCGGGCGAGAGGGGATATGTCCGGGCCGACCTGGCCATGCAGGAGAGATTGCAGAAGGAGCTCGCATCGGCGCACGCCGATCCCGGATTGTTCCGCGAATACGCGAGCGCGCGCATCTCGCTCGTCCCCGACGCGGTGAACAAGATCGGCGTATCGATTCCGGCGCAGAACGCTGGCGGCTACTCGGTCGGAGGAGCACGCCCACCAGGAGGCCAGGCTGGAGACGGCGCCGGCACCGGCACGGGTGGGGAGAGCACGACCTCGTTCGCCATCCCAGCGCTCTCGAGAATGGAGCTTCCCGATGGCTGCCGCTTCTGCGGCGGGACTCTGCCCGAAGGACGCGCGGTGACCTATTGCCCGCACTGCGGACAGAATCTCGCCGCCAAGCACTGCGCCGGTTGCGGCGCGGAGCTAGATCTCGCCTGGAAGTTCTGCGCCAATTGCGGCAAGCGAACGGGCTGAGGCGGGAGACGCCGAAGAACATGGCGAAAGCGCGCACACAATCGGGAACGGACGGCATTGTGTTCCTCTCCGCCGTCCGTACGCCGTTCGGGACTTTCGGCGGCAAGCTGAAGGGCTTTTCGCCGGTGGATCTGGCGGTCCATGCATCGAAGGCCGCCGTGGAGCGCGCGGGGATCGCGGTGACCGATGTCGATCAGACGATTTTCGGCAACGTGCTCTACACGACGAGCGACTCCATCTATTTCGCGAGGCACGTCGCGCTCAAGTCGGGTTGCAGGCAGGAGACGCCCGCGCTCACGCTCAATCGTCTCTGCGGCTCGGGCTTTCAGGCCGTCGTGAGCGGCGCACAGGAGATTCTGCTCGGTGACGGTGAGGTCTGCCTGGTCGGTGGCGCCGAGTCGATGTCGCAGGCGCCGCACGTGACTCGCGGGCTCAGATGGGGCGCACCTCTCGGAAAGCCGCCCGTGATGGAGGACGTGCTGTGGGAAGGGCTGACCGATTCCTACGTCGGACTTGGTATGGCCGAGACCGCGGAAAACCTCGCTGAGCGATACAAGCTGGACCGCGACTGTGTCGACGCGTTCGCGCTCAGATCCCAGCAGCTCTCGAAGTCGGCCTGGGATGCGGGAGTGTTCAGGGATGAAGTCGTCCCGGTACCGGTCCCGAATCCAAAGACGGGAAAGGCGGAAGACTTCGCTCAGGACGAGCACATGCGGCCTGACACGACCGCCGAGAAGCTCGGCGCCCTCAAGCCCATGTTCAGGAAGAATGGCGTTGTGACGGCTGGCAACGCGTCCGGGATCGGCGACGGCGCCGCGGCGATGGTGATCGCCAGCGAGCGGTTCGCGAAAGAGCGCGGACTCGAACCGCTCGGCCGACTCGTCTCGTGGGGTGTGGCGGGAGTCGATCCGGCGGTGATGGGCATTGGACCTGTCCCCGCATCGAAGGCAGCGCTCGCCAAAGCCGGCCTCTCCATGGATGACATGGATCTGATCGAGGTTAACGAGGCCTTCGCGGCGCAGACCTGCGCCGTGGAGCGGGAGCTCTCACTTCCGCGGGACCGCCTCAACGTGCACGGAGGGGCGATAGCTCTGAGCCATCCGCTTGCCGCGTCCGGCGCGAGAATCACGGCCCATCTACTGCATGCGTTACGTGCTGCCGGAAAGCGCTACGGGCTCGGCACCGCGTGCATAGGCGGGGGTCAGGGGATAGCACTGGTACTGGAATCCATTCAATAGAACAGCGCAACGCAGCGAACGAGGAAGAAGATGAAGCAGCTAGCCCGTGTATTCGTGTCCACCGCGATTCTTGGAGTGCTCGCCGCCTGCGCATCGATCGGAACCGGTGGAGGCACAACCACGAGCACCGGAGGCGCCGGCTCTGCCGGTGGCTCGAGCACCGATCAGAACGTCAGCGCGCCCAACGTGCCATGGCCGATCAAGACCCGTGAGCACGTGGATCTCTGGCTGCATGGGTTCGCGATGCTCCAGGAAGACACGACGTTCGTTCCGTTCTTCCGCCGCGGCTACAGCACCAACATGACGGTGCTCAAGAACCGCGCGAATGTTGTCTCGCAGCTCGACGCCAACCGTGACAGGCTTCGCTCGCGTCTCGCGGTCAATGCGCAGCTGATCAACGCGCAGTTCGTGCCTCTCTCGTTTTCTTCGTGGGACGAGCTCGTGCAGGTGGTCAACCTGTTCGTCCGGGCTGAGGGGAATCCGAGAGCAGCGTCGTCGCAGGAGCAGGCGAACGCGATCGCCTTTCTCGCCGCCTATTTCCAGAGTGGACCGGACAGGGACTGGCTGCGTCTGTTCGTGAATTCGCTCGTCGACGAGAGGGACAAGTTCTACCATTCCTACTGGATCCAGCAGCAGCGCGAAAGAAGCAACGTCCTCGAGGTCGTGGACACTCTCTGGCAGCGCGCGTATCGCCCCCGCATTCAGAGGTTCCTCAACAACACACAGCAGGCTGCGGGCGATGTCCTGCTTTCGCTGCCTCTCAACGGAGAGGGCAGATCGCAGAGCAGCGGCAAGCAGGCGAACATCCTGACCGTCACCTTTCCGGACCGGTCAGCCGAGGCGATCGAAGCGATCTATGTCATAATGCACGAGGCCGTGGGCACGCTGGCGAACACGACCGTCATCGACAACATCACCCCGGAGCAGCGCCGCACCGGCCTCGCCGAGCGCTACACCAGCTCGGCAGCCGTTCGAGGCGGGGCGCTCCTGCTTCAGCGCACGGCGCCCGAAGCGGTCGATGGCTACATGCGCTACTATCTGAGGTCGGTGAATCGTCCCGTCGGCTCCAGCGTGCAGGCCACCTTCACCGCCGCTTTCTCTCTGCCGGACACCATTCGTGACGCCCTCAACCGTCAGCTCGACGTCGTACTCGGAGGCATCTAAGCAGATATAATTCTGCATGGCCGATGAGAAGACCTCGCTTCCTGCTACCGTCCCTGCTCGGCAGACTCTGCTCGACCGGCAGGCGCTCGAGCGGGTTCTCGCGCGGGCAGCGGAGCTTCAGGGAACCGGCTCACTCCCGGATTCGACCGATCTCCTCAGCGAGAGGCAGCTCCTCGACATAGGGAGCGAAGTCGGCCTGAGCGCCTCGACCCTCAACCAGGCGCTGGCTGAAGAAAGGACTCGCGTCAATGTTCCGGAGGAGCGCGGATTCATATCGCAGATCGCCGGCGCTGGATTCGCCAGCGCGACGAGGACGGTCCCCGGAACTCAGGCCCGCGTGCTCACCGCGATCGACGCCTGGATGCAGAGGGAGGAGTGTCTCTCGGTACAGCGGCGCTTCGCCGACCGCATCACATGGGAGCCTCAGCGCGGCCTGCTTGGAAAGATCAGAAAGGGATTCAACCTGGGCGGGCGCGGATATCATCTGATGGATGCGACCCAGGTTTCCGCGACCGTCCTGCCGGTTGACGCCGGGCGTGTCGTGGTGAGACTCGATGCCGATGTCTCATCAAGTCGTGCGCGGCGGGTGTGGACGGGTGGACTTCTCGCCGGCGCGGGTGGAGTCGCGAGCGCTGTCATCGGTTTCGGGCTGGTGGTCGCTCATCTTCCGCTCCTGATCGCCGCGGCAGCGGCCGTACTTCCTTTCGCGGGCAGCACGGCCGCTGCCTATCAGATCGCCCGCAGCCATCGCGCGGTTCTCTCAAGCGTTCAGCTGGCGCTCGAGCAGGTGCTCGACCGTATCGAGCACGGAGAGATGGAGAGACCGAGCGGACTGCTCGGCGCGATCGCTTCGCGTCCGCGACTTCCGCGACGATAGATTGCCTCGGCGATTCATGCAGCGCACGGAGCGGATGGGAGAGAGATCAGGCGCAAGATGAAGACGATCAGGAAAGTCGGTGTTGTCGGCGGCGGGTTGATGGGAAGCGGAATCGCTCAGGTCTCCGCCGCCGCCGGCTTCCCTACTACGGTACGCGAAGTCTCCGAAGCCCTCTCGGACAAGTCGCGCCAGTCGATCGAGAGAGTTCTCGCCAAGGGAATCGAGCGCGGCAAGGTCACCGAGGAGCAGCGGGAAACGACGCGAAAGAATCTGCGCTTCGTCACGGCGGTCGAGGAGCTGGCTGACTCGGATCTCATCATCGAGGCGATCGTCGAGGATCTCGAAGTGAAGAACAGCCTCTGGTCGGAGCTCGATCGCGTCGCGGGAGCCGAGACGATCTTCGCGTCGAACACGTCGAGCCTCACCATTGTCGCCATGGCGGTAGCGAGCGGGCGCCCGGACCGCATGCTCGGCCTCCACTTCTTCAACCCGGTTCCTCTGATGAAGCTGGTGGAGGTCGTGCGCACCATTACGACCAGCGACGAGACCGAGCGTCGAGTGCTCGACTTCACGCGCGCGTTGGGGAAGGAGCCGATCCGGGTCAAGGACAGCTCCGGCTTCGTCGTCAATCTGCTGCTCGTTCCGTACATGCTCGATGCCATCAACGCGCTCGAGGCAAACGTCGCGTCGGTCGAGGACATCGACAAGGGAATGCGGCTGGGCGCCGGCCATCCGATGGGTCCATTCACTCTGCTCGACTTCGTCGGCCTCGATACCGTCTACAAGATCGCGGAGATCATGTTCGCCGAGTACAGAGAGAGGCGATACGCGCCTCCTCCGCTCCTCAAGCGGATGGTGATCGCGGGCATGCTCGGGAAAAAATCCGGGAAGGGATTCTACGACTATTCCTCGGATCCTCCGCGCGCGAGCAGCCTCGGCCTATGAGACCGACGAACTTTCGCGGGAGCTTTCGGGATGACGAGCTCGCACGCGCGATTTACTCGGAGGCGGCGGGGATAGGACGCGCCGTCCCCAGCGGGGTCGCCGTTCCGGTGGATGCCCACGATGTGGCTGCGCTTGTGAAGTGGGCCGCCGAGACGGGAACCGCGCTCACTCCGCGAGGATCGGGAAGCAGCATGTCGGGCGGCGCGATCGGCACGGGCGTCATCGTCGATCTCTCCCGTCTCAATCATCTGGGCAGAATAGACGAGAAGGCGCGCACGGTCTGGGCCGAGCCCGGAGTCCTATGGTCCACTCTCAATGTTGCCGTGAGGAGACGCGGACTTCGCTTCCCTGTCGATCCCTCGAGCGGAAGCTTCTGCACCCTCGGCGGAATGGTGGCGACAAACGCCGCCGGCGCGCATTCGCTCCGGCATGGGGCAACGCGCGTCTGGGTCAACGCGCTCGACTGCATCTTCAATGATGGCGACCGCGCCGTCATCACGCGGGGCGAGGAGCCGCCGAAGAGGGTCGAGGCGATTCGTCGCTTCCTCCGCGAGGCGCACGCGGCGATCGTCTCGAGTGACGCGCGGCATCCGATCCGTCACGAGGGCGTCCGCAAGGAATCCTCCGGCTACGGAATCCACGATTACGCGACAAAGGCGGATCTGATCGAGCTCCTGGTGGGCAGCGAGGGCACTCTGGCGATCATCGTCGGCGTTCAGCTCTGTCTGGCACCCGTCGCCCCGGCGACGAGCAGCGTGCTCGGATCCTTCCACTCGCTCGAGGATGCGACGACTGCTGCGGGCAAGGCGGTTGAGGCTGGAGCGAGCGCGTGCGAGCTCCTCGAGCGGACCTTTCTCGGATATGCGGTAACGGCGCAGAGTGGGAACGAGGTGCTTCGGAAGCGCATGGAAGGCACGGAAGCAATTCTTCTCGCTGAAGTGGAGGCGGAGACCGTCGAAGGGGCGGCGGTGGGAGCAGAGAGTCTCGCCGCGGCTTTCCGCTCTGCGGGAGCGGCGGAGGTAGACGTGGCGCTCACACCGGAAGCGGAGAAGGAGCTATGGGAGCTGCGCCACGCTGCGAGTCCGATCCTCTCTGCCATGGACAACGTGACGTCGATGCAATTCATCGAGGACGGGGCGGTTCCGCTCGCGAAGCTCCCCGAGTACATCAAGGGCGTTCGCGAGGCCCTGGCTGCCCGGCAGATGAATGGAGTGATATTCGGCCATGCGGGCGACGGTCACGTTCACGTGAACCCGCTGGTGGATGTGAGACAGCCCGACTGGCGCGAGAAGATGGGACTCGTTCTCGACGATGTGGTCAGTCTTACCGCGCGTCTCGGGGGCACGCTCGCGGGTGAGCACGGAGACGGAAGAATTCGAGCGCCGCTCCTTCGTCGCGTGTGGCACAAGGACTCGCTCCAGGCGTTCGCGATCCTCAAGAAGGCTTTCGACCCGGACAACATTTTCAATCCGGGCGTGAAGGTCCCTCTGCCTGGTCAGAAGGCGCTCGCCGACATCAAGTACGATCCCGCTCTGCCGCCCCTTCCTCAGGAGGCGAGAGCCGCGCTCGACGAGCTGGTGCGGGCGCGCGGATACAGTCAGTTCCGGCTGTCGCTCGTAGGCGGTCCGCCTTAGCTTTTTGCCGGCCGGAATTTTCACCGACCGGTCGGCATCGCCTGCACTTCGCTGCCTTTAGCTGGTTGCTGCCAGCGGGAAGCTGTCAGCTGGCAGCTTCCCGCTTTTGTCTTCTCTTGCCGTTTCCTCACTCTCCGCACAGTGATCTATACCTCGCCCCGCATAACTCTCCTGGCGCGTCCCACCTTCCTCGAGCCGGATCACCTTCGCGTCAACTGGCTCGGCGAAAGCACGGACGGCGAGAGGCTCGCCGAGTTCGCCGGCCGTCTCTGCTACATGAGCCAGAAGAATCCGGCGAGCCGGGCGACACGGGATTATCTCGAGAACATCAAGAAGCAGGGCCACGGCTCGGTACTGGAGCACGCGAACTACTCTCTGCTCCTCGAGGGAGTGAGCCGCTCGCTCACCCACGAGCTTGTTCGCCACAGGGCTGGTTTCGCGTACAGCCAACTCAGTCAGAGGTACGTCGACGAGTCGGAAGCGAATTTCGTGGTCCCGCCGGCGATCGTCGGCGACGAGACTCTCGAGGGTCAGTGGCGCTCCCAGATCGACGAGGCGCAGCGCAGCTACGTCCGCCTCGTGGAGCAGCTGATGGAGCGCTATGGCTGGGTGGCCGACAAGGTCCACCGGCGGAAGATGGCGAGAGAGGCGGCGAGAGGAGTTCTCCCGAATTCCACCGAGACGAAAATCCTGGTGACGGGGAACGCGCGGGCGTGGCGGACGATGCTGGAGCTCCGGTCGAGCGAGGGGGCGGAGCTCGAGATCCGGCGCTGCGCCATCGTGATCCTCCAGCTTCTGTCGAGGGAGACTCCCGCTTTCTTTTCCGATTTCGAGATCTATCAGGCCGAGGACCGGCGAGAAGCGGCCCGGATCATCTACCACAAGGTCTGA
>CAYMKQ010000018.1:31559-34242 GCA_964391175.1 uncultured Gemmatimonadaceae bacterium
ATCTACAGCTTCGACGCGAAGTTCGTCTGGGATCGTCCCGAGAAACCGCTCGAAATATTCCAGTGTCCGGCGCGTATCACACGTGAGCTTCAAGCGTCTATTGAGCGAGTTACTCTGGATGCGTTCCGCGCTCTCGGTTGCCGCGACTGGGCGAGGATCGATGTTCGCCTCGATGCCGCGGGAGCTCCGAACGTGATCGAGGTGAATCCGCTGCCCGGGATTCTTCCTGATCCAGCCGACAACTCGTGCCTGCCCAAAGCGGCGCGAGCGGCCGGGATCAGCTACGACGAGCTCATTCAGAGTTGTCTGAAGTACGCCGCCGCGCGCCAGGGAGTGAATCTCGAGATCTCCCTTCCGCAGAGCGGAGCAGCAGCTGGCGAGCCGGTGCTCGTCGCCAGCGGGCTGGCGTGACGAACGTGGAAGGGAGGAACACGCAATGAAAATAGCGTTGCTGTTCGATGGGCTCTCGGCTCTCGGCAAGGCTCCAGAGGTTCAGCTGCTCGATTCCATCGAAGCGGTGGAGAGCGCTCTCCTGGAGTGGGCCGACGAGGTGGTCCGCGTGCCTGTGACTCTCGACGGCCGCTGGGTCGAGCGCGTTCGGAGAGGAAAGTTCGATCTCGTTTTCAATCTCTGCGAAGGGATCGACGGAGAAGCCATCTACGAGCCAATGGTGATCTCGGCGCTCGAGCTCCTCGGTGTTCCCTTTACTGGCAGCTCCAGCTGGACGACCGGACTCACGCTGAGAAAGAACCTCGTGAACGCCGTCCTCGACCGCGCCGGACTTCCCGTGCCCCGCTGGTCGTATCTGCGGAAGGGCGATGAAGTGACGAGCGTCGGCTTCCCCGCGATCTGCAAGCCGGCGGCTGAAGACGCCTCGGTGGGAATCGAGCAGCGCTCCGTCGTGAGGAGCATGCGCGCCCTCTCGGCGAGAGTCGACGCGATGCTCGAAGGATGGGATGAGGTGCTGGTGCAGCGCTTCATCGACGGCCGCGAGGTGAACGTCGGAATCCTGGGCGACGAGGTGCTGCCCATTTCGGAGATCGATTTCGCCGACATGCCGCAGGGGATGTGGCACATCGTGTCGTACCGGTCCAAGTGGGAGACGGGGAGCGACGAGGACCTCGGTGCAAAGCCGAAGTGCCCCGCCGACCTGTCGGAGGATCTGGCCAACGAGCTCGCCGGGATCGCGCGCGCCGCCTGGAGCGTCGTCGGCGGCGAGGGTTACGGGCGCGCCGATTTCCGCATCGATTCGTCCGGTCGTCCGTGGCTGCTCGAGATGAACGCCAATCCCGACATCTCCCAACCGGCAGGACTTGCCCGCATGGCTGGCGTCGCGACGCTCGGTTATTCCGCTCTAATTCGCCGCATCTGCGATCAGGCTCTCGCCAAGCGTGGCGAGAACGTGGCCGAACGGTGGCTGCGAACGCTCCGGCTGTCCGGAGTAGGTTGAACGCGCTATCCCGATCCGAGGATCTTCGGATCATCAACAACGCCCCTCACGGGGCCGGAGTGGTGCACGCATGAGCGATTGGCAACAGATCATCAAGGATCAGAGCATCGCGAGTCTGGAGAAGCTGGCTGACAAGTTCGGCCACGACGTCATCGACGTCGAGGCATTGAAGCCGGCATTCGACAACTTCCAGATGCGGATCACTCCCGCTGCTCTCGAGCAGATCAAGGAAGTGGGCGATCCGATGTGGCAGCAGTACGTGCCGACCGTCGAGGAGCTCGACGTGGTGGATGGTGTCATCGACTCGCTCGACGAGGATGCTGACTCTCCGGTGCCGAACATCACGCACCGGTATCCGGATCGTGCGCTGTTTCTCGTTAGCCCTGTGTGCGCTACGTATTGCCGGTTCTGCACGCGGCGCCGGAAAGTAGGTGATCCGGAGAAGATTCCGCTCAACCAGTTCGACTCGGCGTTCCAGTATCTGCGCGAGCACACTGAGATCCGCGATGTCATTCTGAGCGGCGGCGATCCGATGATGCTGAGCGACCGGAGGCTGGAGTACATCTTCCAGCAGCTCCGCGCGATCCCGCACATCGAGATCATCCGCATTGGAAGTCGCATCACCTCGCACCTTCCGGAGCGGGTGACTCCCGAGTTCTGCGAGATGGTTCAGAAATACCATCCCATCTTCATGAACACGCACTTCAATCACCCGAGCGAGCTGACGCCGGCCGCGGTGGCCTCGCTCGACAGGCTATCGAGGGCGGGAATCTCCCTCGGCTGTCAGACGGTGCTTCTCAAGGGCGTGAACGACGACCCGAAGGTGATGATGAAGCTGATGCACGAGCTGCTGAAGGCGCGCGTCCGGCCCTACTATATCTATATGGCCGACCAGGTCGCGGGCGGAGAGCATTTCCGCACCACGGTGCAGAAGGGACTGGAGATCATGGCGGCGTTGCGCGGGTGGACATCGGGACTCGCGGTGCCCCAGTTCGTGATCGACTCCCCGGGCGGCGGCGGGAAAGTGCCGCTCTTGCCGGAGTACCTCGAAAGCATCACCGATGACGAAGTGATCTTCCGGAACTACGAGGGGAAGCGCTTCACGTACAAGCAGCCGCGTCAGGTTGCGGCTCCCCAGCCCCTCGAGCGGGTCGCCGAGCTCGGCGTGGTCCCGATCGGGAGAAAGAAGGCAACGGTGAAGACGGGAGTTGCAAAGACGCGCGCGCCGCGGCG
>CAYMKQ010000019.1:0-5804 GCA_964391175.1 uncultured Gemmatimonadaceae bacterium
GAATCCGGCTCCTCGTCGGGTCGGCGAGCGCGGTCATCTGGCCGAAAAGGGCGGTCGGCGTCAAACTGTCAATCCGTTCATCCGGATTTAAGGTTATAACGGTGGAAGGGCCCTGTCAAGCCTCGGCGTGGGGTAAGAGCGATGAAGTGAGTCGCGTTTGCTCTTCCGGGGAACGCTGCCTGATATTGTAATCATCGGAACGATCACCCCAATCCTCGCATCCATGACCTTCGAAGCAAGTCTCAGCCGCCTGGACGAGATTCTCGCGGCTCTCGAGCGGCAGGAGACGGGCCTCGACGCGTCGCTCAAGCTTTTCGAGGAAGGCATCGAGCTTCTCCGTGCCGCTTCCGCTGAGCTGGGAAAGGCTGAAACGAAGGTGCGGATGCTGGTCGAGAATGCCGACGGCGGATTCGAGCTCCGGGAGATGGATCTCTAGGAAGTGACCGCTCGTTTTGACGCCGAGCGTAAGAGCGTCGAGCGCGCGCTCGACGAGATCTGCGCGAGGTACCTTCCGCAGCTCCCCCCGAAGATCGGTGACGCCGTGCGATACGGTCTCCAGAGCCCGGGGAAGAGGATACGTCCTCTTCTCGTTCTCTTCGCGTACCGGGCGGCCGGCGGTGGTGGCGATGCCACGCTACTCGCGTGCGCGCCGGAGGTGGTCCACGCCTACTCTCTCGTGCACGATGACCTGCCGTGCATGGACGATGACGATATGCGTCGTGGCAGACCGACCGTGCATAAGGTGTACGGCTCCAGGGCCGCGATACTGGCGGGCGTCGCCATGATCCCGCTCGCCGCCGCGGTTGCCCGTGACGCTTCGCACGAGCTGGGGCTGTCATGGCAGAAGGCGAGCCCGATCGTCGGTACGCTCCTCGAGGCAGCGGGCATGGGGGGGATGATTGGTGGGCAGCTCCGCGACCTTATCGGTGAGGGCACCGCCCTCTCGTTGCTCGAGCGTGAGGCCATTCACTCGTCCAAGACAGGATCGCTCATTGTTGCCGCAGTGCGGATGGGTGCGCTCGCCGCGGGCGCCGAGTCTGATGAGATCGGCGCACTGGAGCGGTATGGCCGCGCGATCGGTCTTGCGTTTCAGATCATGGACGATGTCCTCGATGTGACATCCACGACGGGCGCGCTGGGCAAGACGGCGGGAAGAGACGTTGCCCTCGGGAAAAGCACATACCCGGCTCTCCTGGGTGTCGATGGAGCCAGGAAGCGGGCGCAGGGCCTTATCGACGAAGGACAGGCGGCCCTCGCGAAGCACCATCTCCTCACGCCACAACTCTCCCAAGTCGCTAATTTCATGGTTACGCGCACGTCCTGAAAATCCCACCGAAATCATGTCCATTCTCGACCGTATCAATTCGCCGGCCGACCTCAAGCCGATGACACGCGATGAGCTGCGCACCGTGTCATCGGAGATGCGCGAGCGCCTCATCGAGGTTTGCTCCCGGACCGGCGGCCACATCGGTGCGGGGCTGGGCGTCGTCGAGCTCACGGTGGCGCTGCACGCTGTGTTCGATACTCCGCGCGACAAGATCGTGTGGGACGTCGGGCATCAGGGGTACCCGCACAAGCTCCTCACCGGCCGCGCTGACCGCTTCGAGACTCTGCGACAGGAGAATGGTCTGTCGGGATTCCTCAGACGCAGCGAGAGCGAATACGACACCTTCGGCGCCGGACACGCGGGAACGGCGATCTCGGCCGGATACGGGATGGCGGTCGCGCGCGACCTGAACGGTGAAGACTTCAAGGTCGTATCGATTCTTGGAGACGGCGCTCTCACCTGCGGCCTCGCCTATGAAGGTCTGAACAACGCCGGCGCGTCCGAGTCGGATTTCATCGTCATCCTCAACGACAACGAGATGTCGATCGCGCCCAACGTCGGCGCGATCTCCAAGTATCTGACGTCGATTCAAAGGAACCCGCTCTACAACCGTGTCCGCTCGGCGATCGGGAGCGTCGTCGACGCGGCGCCCGGTCCGCTGGCGGGAGTGGGAACTCTGGTGAGAAAGTGGGAGGAGAGCATGAAATCCTTTCTTACGCCGGGGGTCCTGTTCGAGGAGCTGGGGTTCCGCTACTTCGGTCCGATCGACGGTCACGACATCGACGCGCTGATGGACACTCTCGCGGGGGTGAAGGAGCTGAGCGGACCGAGGCTCATTCACTGCATCACACAGAAGGGAAAGGGATTCCCGGCCGGTGAGCACACGGAAAAATGGCACGCGCTCCCTCCCGGCCACGATCCGGCGACCGGAAAGCAGCGGAAGATCTCCTCCGCAAACACGCCTTACACCGCCGCCTTCGGACAGGGGCTTGTCGAGATCGCGAAAGAGAATACGAAGGTGGTGGCGATAACCGGCGCCATGCCGAGCGGCACCGGCACCGGCGCTTTCGCCAAGGCGTACCCGGAGCGGTTCTTCGACGTGGGAATCGCCGAGGGACACGCGGTGACTTTCGCGGCTGGTCTGGCCACGCAGGGGATTCGTCCGGTTTGCGTCATCTACTCGACCTTCCTCCAGCGCGCCTACGATAACGTGATCCACGACGTCGCGATCCAGCACCTTCCGGTTATCTTCGCAATGGATCGCGCCGGCGTCGTCGGAGAAGATGGCCCGACGCACATGGGTCTGTACGACATTGCGTACATGCTAGCTGTTCCCGGAATGATCGTGACGGCCCCCAAGAACGGCGCGGAGATGCTCGCGCTGCTCCGAAGCGGGCTAGAGCAAACTCAGTCGCCGTTCTGCCTCCGGTATCCGCGCGACGCGACGCCGGACGTAGTTCCGCCGGCCGCCAGGATCGAATCAGTCCCGCACGCGTCGTGGGAGATTCTGCGCCGGGGAACCGGCCCGGGACGCGACGCCGATGACGCGGTCGCGATACTCGCCGTCGGAACGATGGTACTGCCGTCGCTTTCGGCCGCCGAGATGCTCGAGGAGAAAGGAGTGGGTGCCACCGTCGTCAATTGCCGCTATCTCAAGCCGCACGACGAGCGCGCCCTCGCCGAGATCGTCCGCGATCACCGCAACATCCTGGTGGTCGAGGAAGGAACCGTCGTCAACGGCTTCGGAGCGCACGTGGCCGCGATAGTCGCGGAGATGGATCCCGCCGTGAGAGTCATCGCGCACGGGGTCCGCGATGAGCTCGTCGAGCAGGCTCCGCGCGCGAAGCAGCTCGCACGGCTCGGTCTCGACGCGCGCGGCATCGCGGAGCGGGTCGAGAGCGCGTTCGGAATGGAGAGCTCGCGCGGCACTCATCTGCGCGCGGTCTAGTGCGGCTCGGAATCATCGGGCATCAGGGCTACGAGGAGCTGCCGGAGATTCTCCGCACCCTCTTCCGCGTCGCTCCCACTCTGGGGATAGAGCCGTTTCTCGAGCAGGGGCTCCACGAAGTCGCGGGAACCGGATCCCGTCTGGAAAGTCCTGACCAGCTGGATGCGCTCGTCACGCTCGGCGGCGACGGAACACTCCTCCGCGGCGCGCGCTGGCTGGATGGGAAAGACATCCCGATTCTCGGCGTCAATCTGGGGCGGCTCGGGTTCCTCACGAGCTGTCAGACCGAGGATCTGGAGGCGGCGCTCAAGCACCTCGCCGGTGGAGACTATGTCGCCCAGCCACGGATGGCCTTGAGCGCGCGCGCGATCGACGCCGGCGGCGAGACGCGGAAGCAGTGGAGAGCGCTCAACGATTTCGTGCTGCACAAGGGCGGGTTCGCGCGCGTGGTGCGGCTCAACGTCTTCGTCGACGGCGAAAGCATCGGCACTTACGCCGCCGACGGCATCGTGATTTCCACGCCGACTGGGTCGACAGCGTACAGTCTATCCGCCGGAGGGCCGGTGGTGGTGCCGACGGTCGAGTCGATCATCATCACTCCCGTGTCTCCCCACACGCTCGCCATTCGGTCGCTCGTCATTCCGGCCGACGCCGAGGTGACGGTGGAAGTGAACGAGAGTGCTACCGAGCTCCTCGTCACGGTCGACGGACAGGTGGGCACAAGCTTCGTCAAGGGCGAGCAGCTCAAGGTGAGACGCGCTGACAACCCGGTCCGCATCGTGCGTTTTCCGGGTGCCACGTTCTTCGAGCGCATGAGGGTGAAGCTCGGCTGGGGAGGATTGCCCGAGGGGGACCAGCCGTTGCCATGCTGACCGAGCTTCGAATCCGGAACTTCGCCATCATCGAATCGGTGACTCTTCCGCTGGCGGAGGGTTTCAACGTCCTGTCGGGCGAGACCGGAGCGGGGAAGTCGATAATCGTGGGAGCGCTGGGGCTTCTCCTCGGGGAGCGCGCGAGCGCGGATCTCATTCGATCGGGCGCGGACAGGGCGACGGTCGAAGGGGTGTTCGACGTCGCGAGCGCTCCCGGTATCGCGGACCTCGCGGACGAGCGTGGCATCGATGTCGAGGACGACACTCTCGTTCTCAAGCGCGAGATCGCGGCTACGGGCCGCGGCCGCGCGTGGATCAATGGAGCCACCGTGACCGCGACGGTCCTCGCGGAGCTGGGGCGCCGCCTCGTCAATCTTCACGGGCAGCACGACGCTCAGACTCTTCTCGATGGCGAGTCGCAGCGTCGCATTCTGGATGCGTTCGGCGGAGCGGTCGAGCAGGCCCAGCTGGTGGATAGGACGCACGCCGAGCTCTCGAGCGTGAGGCGCGAGATGGCTACACTCTCCTCGCGCCGCGTCGAAGCGGAGAAACGCTCCGATTATCTCCGGCACGTCGCCCGGGAGATCGAGGATGCGCGGCTGTCACCAGGTGAAGACTCGCGACTCGAGGACGAGGCCCGCGTGCTCGAGAACGCCGACGAGCTCCGTACCCTCGCTACAAGTCTAAGCGAGCTTCTCTCCGCGGAAGACGCGAGCGTGCTGACGCAGCTCGCTGCCGCTCAGCGCCCTCTCACGGCCATCGAGCGCATCGACCCATCTGCGGCGCGGATGCAGGAGCTGTTCGACGCCGGGTTCTACGCGCTCCAGGAGCTCTCGCGCAGCGTCGACGACTACGCCGCCTCCGTCGACCTCGACCCGGCGCGTCTCGACGAGGTGCGGCAGCACCGGGACCGCCTGTTCGGACTCCTCAAGAAATATGGGCCGCGTCTCGACAACGTCATCGAAGCGGGAAGATCTGCGCGCGCAGAGCTGGATCTGATCGACACGGCGCGGTTCGATCTCGCGGAACTGGCTGCGCGGGAAGCGCAGGCGCGCACACGCCTCAGTTCGGAAGCCGGAAGGCTGTCGCAGATGCGCGCCGCGGCGGCGAAGAAGCTGGCCAGGGCCGTCGACATTCTGCTGCCGGAGCTCGGCATGCCGGACGGGCGTTTCAACGTCGTGCTCGCCGCGCTCGAGGAGCCCGGGGCCGATGGCGCGGAAGACGTGGAGTTCCGCGTCGCGCTCAATGTGGGGCATGAGGAGCGCCCGCTCGCGCGCGTTGCGTCCGGGGGCGAGCTATCCCGGGTGATGCTCGCACTGAAGACCATCCTCGCCAGAGTCGACGAAGTCCCGACCCTAATCTTCGACGAGGTCGACGCGGGAATCGGCGGGCGTGTCGGTCTTCAGGTTGGAGACACGCTGCGCAGGGTGGCGAGGGAACACCAGGTGTTCGCGATCTCGCACCTTCCCCAGATCGCCGCGCGCGCCCACCACCACATCGTCGTCGCCAAGGGCGCGAAGGGTGGAGTGACGACCGCCGACATCACCGTGCTCGATGGCACCAGACGCGTGGCGGAGATAGCGCGAATGCTTGGGGGCGACCCGGAAAGCAAGGTGAGCCGCGCGCACGCGCGGGAGCTGCTGGAGAGCGCCACCGC
>CAYMKQ010000019.1:5904-33700 GCA_964391175.1 uncultured Gemmatimonadaceae bacterium
CCGAACAGCCGCGCGTACAGACGGAGCTGGATCTGGTCGGTGAAGAACTTCGGCTGATTACCGCCGGAGCCATTCACCGTCTGCCAGTGCAGGTAAGTCACCTCGAACGGTATCTTCGCCTTGCCCTGCTCGAACGCGTGCAGGTTGGAGTAGGATATCCCCCCGCCGAGTCTGTGTTCTTTCGTCTCCGTCTCCAGGTCCAGTGTCGCAGCGTCGATGTTCAGGTCTTCATAGCCGGTCAGGGCCGCCGGAATGGTGAAAGTGCCGGTGTAATGATCCTGCCCCTTGTGACGGTACACGTACTGTCCGGAGATCGCGAAGAAGCTGTTCACGACGATGCGAGGGGTCGTCTCGAACTCGAATACGTTGCCTAGATCACGGCGGACCTTCTGCCGGCGGTAGGCCGGAGCGAGCTGCTCGTTCGGAAGATCGATGATGCGCATGAACTGCTGGTCGGAGAGCTGATTGTTGTAGCGTACCACGAACGACTGCCAGAAGCGGCTGCCGAGGAGAAGGTCGGCAAAAAGGCGTCCCTCGAGGTCGGTCTGGCCCTGTCCCGGGCCGATGTCGATGAAGTTGTCCGGAGATTCCGCCTGGCCGGTAGGAAGGCGAACGACGCCGCCGACGGACGCGCGGAAGTTTAGTCCCCGCGGCGACATTCTCGCCTCGGTGCTGCCACCGAACGAGTCGAACATGGTGAACTTGCCGGCGACGTCTATGTCACCGACGTGCGAACGGTTGGTGGAGGTGAGTGGGTCGGCGATGACACCGAAGGCCGAGTCGGTGAGAATCGTCTGCGCATCGCGGATCGTGAGCTGGTTCTGCGCCGCAAAAGGCCCGGTCGTTCCCGCGGCAATACTGGTCACTCCGAAGGAGTTGTAGAGGGCGCGGAACGCCGCGACGCGCGCTTCGATCGCGAGCTGCGGCGTCGTGCTGCGAATGGGCACGAACGGCGAAGTCGTATAGATCTGATTGACGCCGCCGGCGAACAGGCGGGAGCTGGCAATGAGAGCCCGCCCGTTCGCTGCCTGCGCGTTGAGCGCCGGGCACTGCGGAGAAGCGGCGGGATTGGCGGCACAGGCGTCGAGAGATGCCTCCAGCGTCGCCGCAGCCGTCGAGAACTGCGTGAACATCGTCGTGTTCTGCGCCGCCGCCGTGGCGTTCGCCAGCGCCGGATTAAATCCGAGGTTGCCTTCCCGCAGGTTCGGATTGACGTTGAAAAAGGCGGATTGCTGGGCGTGAACGTACGGGATCTGAACACCGACGGAGAGCCGCTTCGAGAGTCCCGCCTCGATCACGAACGGGATCGCCGTGACGTGGCTCCGCAGATCGACGCGCGTGGCTCCGAGCGTCAGCCCGTAATTCGGATCTCCCGTCAGGGAGCGTAATCCCGCCTGGAGACTCGCGAGATTCGGAAACTCCCTCAAACCGATCGTGTCGAGCGTGAAGTCCACACCCAGCGGCTCGAGCGCGCCATTGGGCCCGCCCGGTGTATCCATTCCATACCGCTCGTTGAAGAACGTCCACTGGCCGAGGGTGCGAACTCTCAGCACTCCACGAGGGAGCACCAGAGCATCGTCGCCGACACCCAGTACCCGCTGCGCGGGTGCGGGTAACGCGAAGACCGCGGTGAATGCCAGAGCTACGGTGGAAACGTCGACAAGGCGACGGCGCATAGATTCTCCGCACGATGTGAACAGACACAAGGGGGCGTTCGTCCTAGCAGGGGATGCTCGCCGACGGGGAGACGTTGTCATTGCGCTTGAGGTTTTGTCAACTTGAAAAGGCGAGCGATCTCCCTAGAGGCGCGCGCCGCTTGTTAGCGTCGTTTTTCGCCGGTAGCTTTGACACTGCTTGCGGGAATAGCTCAGTTGGTAGAGCACAACCTTGCCAAGGTTGGGGTCGCGGGTTCGAGTCCCGTTTCCCGCTTCGTTTCTCCCCGGGGGGGTCTGCGCGGTCCGGACCGCCTCTCCTCGCCGTTGCCGCTGGGGTGGCGAAACCGGTAGACGCGAGGGACTTAAAATCCCTTGGGATAAGATCCCATGCGGGTTCGATCCCCGCCCCCAGCATTCAATGATGGTCCCGCTCCACAAGCGCGTCCACCGCTCACCGCGGAGAATCCGCCGCTCCATGACCCGATAGTGCTTGACTCCTCGTGAGCGCCGCGACCGCAATGAGATTCGCGCCGCGGAGCATCGAGCGCGTTCTCCTCATCGTGAACCCCGCATCGCGCCGTGCCGCGCGAGTCCAGGGCCGCGCGCTCCGCGCCTTCGCCGACGCCGGCGTCGACTGCGACATGATGCCGACGGACGCGCCGGGACACGCGGCGGTGCTGGCGAAGACGCACGCGCACAAGTATCACGCGGTGTTCACTCTCGGTGGCGATGGAACGGTGATGGAGGTGCTTGGTGCCCTCGCTCACCAGGGTCCTCCCGTCGGAATTCTGGGCGGCGGAACCGCCAACGTCGTCGCGCGAACGCTCGGAATTCCGCTCAATCCCACTCGAGCGATTCCAATGCTGCTCGACGGCGACGAGGCCACGCTCGATCTGGGCCGGCTCGGAGACGGCCGGCGATTCGTCATCGGGGTTGGTGTCGGGCTCGATGCGACGATGATCGCCGAAGCCCCGGCGAAGCTGAAGAAGCGTCTTGGCTTCATTGCGTACGTCGTCGGCGGGTACAAGGCGGTGCTGCGCAACCGGAAGTTCATGCTGCGCCTCACGGTCGACGGCGAAGTATTCGAGCTGTCCGCGTCCGCCGTGCTCATCCTTAACCTCGGCGCCGTCCTCAACGACCTGGTGGCGTTGGGCGAGGGAATCGTGCACGACGATGGCCAGCTCAACGCCTGCGTTTTCTCGCCGCGGAATCTGGGGGACGCTCTTCGAATCCTGTGGCGGATGATGCGAAAGGATTTCCGGCCGGACCCATGCCTGTTCTACAAGGCCGGCAGGGAGTTCAAGGTCGTGACGTTCCCACCAATGCCCTCTCAGGCCGATGGGGAGCTCCTTTCCGGAACTCCACTCACCGTTTCCGTCGACCCGCTGGCCGGCCGCTTGCTTATTCCGAAGCGGGACTGACACCGGCCGTCGGGGGCTGGACCCGCGCGGAGAGCGCGCTACCCCGTCCACTCACAGATACGGAGACGCCATGGATCGCGGAATAGATTTTCTCAAAAGCCAGGTCAATAACGCAGTGATGCAGCACCAGACCTTTCTGAAAGCGCTCGAGGACCACGAAGGGCAGGCGGAGGATCCGCGCTTCCGGGATCTCTGCTCGCGCCACATTCCGCACATGCGGGAGCACCAGCGGATGCTGGAGGACTACCAGGCAGAGCTCGGTGCTGAAGCCGGTGCCGGAAAGAAACTCCTCGGCGCCGCGCTGGGCGCCGCACGCGATCTCGCCGATGCGGCGCGCGAGAGCGATTTCCTTCGTCTCGTCGGCGACATCGTGATGGCTCGCCAGTCGGAGGACACCTTCAAGACCTTCCGTGAGGCAGGCAAGGTGCTCGGCAATCCGACCCTCCAGGAGATCGGCGACGTCGCCGAGCGGCACCACGACGTCTACGTGAAGGAAGCGAACCGGCTGATACAGCAGATGTTCGTCGAGCACGTCCAGGGTACGGGGGGGACCGCGCGTCCATCGGCTACGACGCGGATCGACGCTTCCCCCTGAGCGCGCGCGCTCTCTCGGGCGGCGCTACCTTCCCCACATGACGGACGTCGTCTCGCTGGCCGCGGAGCTGCTCGCGATTCAATCCACGACCGGCTCCGAAGGGAGCATCGTGGACTTCGTCTCGCGCTGGCTGGTCGCGCGCGGATGGAACGTGACGCTCCAGGAAGTGACCCGCGGCCGCGCGAACATCTGGGCGTCGCGCTCGGGCGGAGGCGTCACCTTCTCGACCCATCTCGACACCGTTCCCCCTTTCGTCCCGCCACGCCTCGAGGGTACGCGTCTCTTCGGCCGCGGCTCGTCGGACGCAAAGGGCATCGCGGCAGCGATGCTGGTCGCCGCCGACCGCCTCGTCGGCGCCGGGGAGAAGCACATCGATCTCCTCTTCGTCGTCGGCGAGGAGAAGGGATCGGATGGCGCGCGCGCCGCCAACAATCTCGCCACCCGAAGCCGGTTTCTCATCAATGGAGAGCCGACCGAGAGCAAGCTCGCGAGCGGCGCCAAGGGCTCGCTGCGCGTCACTCTGAGAACGCGCGGCCGCGAGGCCCATTCCGCCTATCCGCACCTCGGACGCTCGGCGATAGAGCCCATGCTCGAGCTGCTGCCGACTCTCCGCTCTCTGACGCTCCCCTCCGATCCGGTGCTCGGAGACACCACCGTCAACATCGGAACGATCAAAGGCGGGACGGAAGCGAACGTGATTCCCGCGCACGCCGAAGCGGAATTGATGTTCCGTCTGGTCAGCGATGTGGAGCCGCTCAAAAAGATGATACTGGAATGGGCAAGTGGACACGCCGACGTGGAATTCGGCTCGCACATTCCGGCGCAGCGCTTTGCAACGGTGCCGGACTTCGAGACGGGACCCGTCGCCTATACGTCCGACATTCCGCTGCTCGGCAACTGGGGTGAGCCGCTGTTGTTCGGTCCCGGATCCATACACGTGGCGCATACGCCGGACGAGTACATCGATGTCGAGGAGCTCAGATCGAGTGTCGATATCTACGAGCGCCTCGCCAGAACCCTGCTCGCGCGATGACTCCCTCTTCGCCTCCGTTGCCGGGCAAGCGTTCCGCCAAATGGCCGGTCGCCGTTCTCGGCGCGACCGGTGCCGTCGGCCAGATGTTCGTGCGGCTCCTCGCCAATCATCCCTGGTTCGAGATCACGGAGCTCGCCGCATCGGAACGATCGGCTGGAAAGAAGTACGGGGAGGTGACGCGCTGGCTCGAGGGAGACCCGCCCCCGGGGTCGATCGCTTCGCGCCGCGTCATCGCCTGCGACCCTGGAGTCGTCAGCGCACCGATCGTGTTTTCCGCGCTCGACGCGACAGTCGCCGGAGAGGTCGAGCTGGCTTTCGCGAAAGCGGGGAAGTTCGTTCTGAGCAACGCGAAAAACTTCCGCATGGAGCCGGACGTTCCGCTCGTCATCCCCGAAGTGAACGGCGACCACCTGGCGCTGATCGAGTGCCAACGGAGAAACCGCGGGTGGGATGGCGCCATCGTCACGAACGCGAACTGTTCGGCCACGGTCGCCGCCGTCGCGCTCGCGCCGCTCCACCAGCGCTTCGAAATCCGGCAGCTCTTTCTCTCGACGATGCAGGCGGTGTCGGGAGCGGGTTATCCGGGTGTTCCCTCCCTGGACATCATCGGCAACGTCATTCCCTACATCGCCGACGAAGAGCCCAAGCTCGAGCGGGAGATGCTCAAGCTCCTGGGCTCGTATTCGGACGACCAGATCACGAGCGCCTCGTTCAAGGTGAGCGCGCACACGAATCGCGTTCCCGTCGAGCACGGTCACACGATCTGCATGACCATCGGCTTCGAGACGAAGCCAACGCCCGAGGAGGCGATCGAGGCGATGCGGAGCTGGGAGGGGCTGCCGGCGACGGCGGGGCTCCCGTCCCGTCCCGCGCGCACGCTGGTGGTCGCCGATGCGCCCGATCGCCCACAGCCGAAGCGCGACGTCAATGCGGGCGCGGGAATGACCGTCACGGTGGGCCGCGTCAGACGCGACGCCGTTCTCGATCTTCGAATGGTCGCGCTCGGTCACAATACCGTTCGCGGTGCCGCCGGCGGATCCGTTCTGAATGCCGAGCTGCTGGCGTCGACCGGGGCTCTCGACTCCGCGTGATCGTCGTCAAGTTCGGCGGCACGTCGGTAGGTGATGCGGAGGCGATCGAGCGCGCCGCCGGAATTGTCAAAGGCCGTCTCGAGCGGCAGCCGGCCGTGGTCGTGTCGGCATTGGGCGGCGCGACCAATTCGCTCCTCGCCATCGGCGAGCAATCGGCGAAGGGTCACCTCATCGGAGCTCTCCGTGGAGTGGAGTCTCTTCGTGACCGGCATCTTCAGCAGTGCGAGAAGCTGCTCGGCACCTCGCCGGAAGCGTCGGAGGTCGCGGCCGAGATGAGCGCGATGTTCGACGAGCTCGCCAGCCTGGCGGAGGCGCTTTCCGTGCTGGGCCACGCGACTCCCCGGAGCTTCGATGCGATTGCCGCATTCGGAGAGCAGCTTTCCTCGCAGCTCGTTGCGGCGTTCTTCGTGTTGAGGGACATCCCCGCCGAGTACGTCGACGCTCGCGATGTGTTCGTCACGGACGATAACTTCATGGCCGCGGAGCCACAGATCGACGCGATCGCCGACGCGGCGCGCGACCTGGTGCAGCCTCTGCTCCAGGAGGGAAAGGTGCCGGTGATGGGCGGTTTCATCGGACGCACGGCGGGCGGCATCACCACCACGCTGGGGCGGGGTGGCTCCGACTACAGCGCGTCGCTGCTCGGCGCCGCCCTGCATGCGGAATCCATCGAGATCTGGACGGACGTCGAGGGCATGCTCACAGCGGACCCGCATGTGGTGAAGGGATCGAAGCTGATCGAGCAGATCAGGTTCGACGAGGCATCGGAGCTCGCTTCGTTCGGGGCGAAAGTTCTCCATCCCAACACCATCGCCCCGGCGGTACGCCTCGGGATTCCGGTCTTCATCTACAACTCCCGGAATCCCGGCGGGAAGGGAACGCGGATCACCTTCGATGCCCCACGACGCGCGGTGAGCGCCATCGCTGGAAAGGGCGGAGTAACCGTCGTCAAGGTCGGCGCCGCCAAGATGCTGTTCGCGCGCGGATTCCTCCGTCGCGTCTTCGACATTTTCGAGCGCAACGGCGTGTCGGTCGATGTCGTGGCGACGTCGGAGGTCTCGGTGTCCGTCACCGTCGATGACCCCTCGGGACTCGAGTCTCTGATAGTCGAGCTCGCGGCGCTGGGCGATGTCTCCGTCGAGCGCGATCGCGCGATCGTCGCCGTTGTCGGCGCGGCGATCAGCGACGACAGCGCGGCCATGGGCCGGGCAATCAGCGCACTCGCCGGCATCAAGATTCACATGATGTCGCTGAGCGCGACGGGGATTAACCTCACGATCATCGTCGACGGCGAGCAGCTGAACCCCGCTCTGGAGAAGCTCCACGCCGAATTCTTCGGGAAGGGCAAGAAATGACAGCGCGCCGAATCGCAATCGTTGGCGATGGCAAGATGGGTCAGGCCATCAGTCAGCTGGCCACTGAGAGAGGCTGGCAGGTCGTGGCCATGCTCGGCGCGCGGGAGAGCCGCGGCGGAGCGGGCATCGATGCGAAGACGCTTGGCGGCGCTGACGCAGCAGTTGAATTCACCGAGCCAGATGCGGCTGTAGCGAACATCACCGCGTGTCTGCGGGCCGGAGTTCCGGTGGTCGCAGGCACCACTGGCTGGTACGATGCGCTGCCGGAAGTCACCCGTGTCGCGGACGAAACCGGAACAGCATTGCTGTGGGCGCCCAACTTCTCGCTCGGCGTGAACGTCTTCATCGAGCTGGCGCGGTACGCGGGGACGCTCATGCGCGGTCTCAGAGACTTCGACGCGCACATCCTCGAAACGCACCATACGAAGAAGAAGGACGCGCCGTCCGGAACCGCCATCGCCATTGGGCGTGCTGCTGGTGAAGGCCTGGACAGAGCCGTTCCCATCACCAGCGTGCGGACCGGCTCCGTTCCCGGAACGCACGAGCTTCTCTTCGACGGCGCTTTCGAGCAGCTCGCCATCACTCACATCACGCGCGATCGCCGGGTGTTCGCGGAGGGCGCACTCGAGGCGGCTGGCTGGGTGATCGGCAAGAAGGGCGTGTTCACGATGCGGGATGTGCTGAGTCTTCCCAGCCATCGGTAACCTCCGGTGCGCGACGTCCATGAAACAAGAGGTTCACGGAAGGCGTAGGGACACGAAAGGGATGGCACGACAGTGTTGAATGCAGCGGTATCCCCTCGACAACAATCTCACCGGAGCTCTCATGTCGACTCGCCTCATGCTCGTTGCACTCGTCTCAGCGACAGCGCTGACTGGCGCATGCCGCGGAAGCCGCGAATCGGATCCGATTCCCGCGGGGGTTCCCGGTTCATACGTGTACGCCGCGAAAGGATCGGCTCTCAATAAATTCCCGTGGGAGGTCGTGGCGCGCCTCGACCTTCGCCAGGATCGGACCTATACGCTCACGCTCGACAAGACGATGAACGACGAGAGGGATTCCACCGAGACGACGAGCGGAACCTACGGAGTTTCCGGAGGGAAGCTGTGGGTCAACGAGACCACGGACGAGAAAGGCGATCGCTCCGACGACGCGCATAGCCTCTTGATCCGTCCCGATTCGCTGATCGGCGAGCTCGGCTGGACCGCGCAGGTATTCCTCAAGGGCCTCGGCGCGCCGGATCTCGTCTTCGTTAAGCGGCGGAGCAGCTAGGAGAACAGGCCGCAAGAGAACGAACGGCAACAAAAAGAACGACAACTCGTTCTGTTGCAGTTCGTTCTGTTGCGGCTCTCAGCCCGCGCCCGTCGATTGGCTCGCGCGTCGGGAGGTTGAGCCGCGTACATTTACCACGTTCGATGATCCTGTGCGCAGGGAGTATCACGTGGAGGATGGATGAACTCGCGGCGGCTCACCGGGTGCGGAACTGCGCTCGTCACCCCCTTCACAAAGGCCGGTGACATAGACGAGCGATCGCTGCGGTCCTTTGTCGACTGGCAGATCGCGAGCGGAGTTCACTTCGTCGTTCCCTGTGGATCGACTGGTGAAGCCGCGACGATGACGACCGCTGAGCATCGCCGCGTCGTGGAGATCACGGTGGAACAGACCGCCGGACGTGTGCCGGTGGTAGCTGGCGCAGCCTCGAACGACACCAAAAAGGCCATCGCGCTCTCGCGCGAGATGCAGAGCGCCGGCGCGACACATCTGCTCCACGCCTCGCCGATGTACAACAAGCCACCGCAGCGTGGGATCGTCGCGCACTTCCGCGCAATCGCCGACGCCGTGGAGATACCGATCGTTGTCTACAACGTGCCGGGTCGTACCGGCAGCAACGTCGAGGCGGCGACCACGCTGGAGCTGGCGGAGCACCAGAACATCGTCGCGGTGAAGGAAGCCTCCGGCAACCTCGCGCAGATCGGCGAGATCATTCGACATAGGCCAGGGCGCTTCTCGGTTCTCTCCGGGGACGACCCGCTGACTCTCCAGGTGATGGCCGATGGCGGAGACGGTGTCATCTCCGTCACATCGAACGCCGCGCCGCAGCTCGTTTCGAGGCTGACCGAGCTGTGTGAAGCGGGCGACTACGCGGCGGCGCGAGCCATTCACCACCAGCTCGCCGAGTGGACGGCGGCGGCGTTCGTGGAGCCGAACCCGATCCCGGCGAAGGCGGCCCTCGCGATGATGGGGAAGATGCTGAACGTCGTGCGCCTGCCTCTCGTTCCGCTCGCCGAGAAGTACGAAGCGACAGTCCGGTCGGCACTCGCATCCGTCGGGGCGCTGACGGCGTGACTGCGTCACCGTACCGGGATCTGGAAAAGCGCATCGATGCCCTTGCCGCGATTCCGCCCGGTGGCAATCTCCCCAGCGATGCGCGTAGCGTCGTCGATGACCTTCTCGACGCACTCGAAGCGGGCGCCCTGAGATCGGCCACGAGAGATCAGGCGACGGGCGAGTGGCGCGCTGTCCCATGGGTAAAGCGGGGAATCCTGCTTGGCTTCCGCGCTGGTGGAATGATCGACATGTCCTTTACGTCAGCCACCGGAACGAAACTCTCTTTCTTCGACAAGGAGACGTATCCTCCGCGTGACCTGACGCTGGCGGACGGAATCCGGATCGTGCCGGGCGGGTCGAGCGTCCGCCGGGGCGCCTACGTCGCCAGTGGCGTGGTGTGCATGCCGCCGATGTACATAAACGTCGGAGCCTGGATCGGCTCCGGAACGATGGTCGATTCCCACGCGCTGGTCGGATCCTGCGCGCAGGTCGGCGAGCGGGTGCATCTGAGCGCGGCGGCGCAGTTGGGGGGCGTGCTCGAGCCGGTCAATGCGTCGCCGGTCGTGGTCGAAGACGACGTGATCGTTGGCGGGAATTGCGGGATTTACGAGGGTACGGTAGTGAGGCGGGGCGCGGTGATCGGCGCTGGCGTGGTCCTGACGCGAGGGACGCCGGTGTTCGATCTCGTGCGTGAGACGGTCCATCGCGCGGATGGTGAGCGGCCCCTCGTGATTCCCGAGAACGCAGTGGTGGTTCCCGGCGCACGCGGAGTCAGGGGAGATTGGGGACAAAGCCAGAGCATTTCCCTCCAGACGCCCGTGATCGTGAAATACCGCGACGAGAAGACCGACGCGGCCACGGCGCTCGAGGCCTGGCTGCGGTGAGGGTTTCCGGCACGGTCCGAGTGCCGGGCGACAAGTCCATCTCACATCGCTCGCTCATTCTCGCCTCCCTGTCGGACGGCGAGTCGCGGGTGAGAGGAATTCTCGACTCAGCCGATATCCGCTCCACCGCCGAGGTGTTGCGTGCGCTGGGTGTTACGATCCCCGTGCTCGGCAATGACATTCGCATCACCGGCGTCGGGTTGCGCGGGCTCCGTCCTCCACGGTCCAGCCTCGACTGCGGAAACAGCGGCACGACTACCCGCCTCGTCGCAGGCATCGTCGCCGCGCATCCATTCTCCGCGCGATTCGAGGGCGACCGGAGCCTGAGCGTCCGGCCGATGAAGAGGATCGCCGAGCCTCTCAGCTACATGGGAGCGCAGTTCGAGTTCGAGCGTGGTGATGGTTTGCCGATGATAGTGAGGGGAGGCGACCTGCGGAGCATCGACTGGGACACTGGTGGCTCGAGCGCTCAGGTGAAGAGCGCGATTCTTCTCGCTGGCCTGGTATCGGGAGTAGAGGTTCGCGTCACCGAAATGAGCCGGTCGAGAGACCACACCGAGCGGATGCTGCGCGCGATGGGTGTGGATGTGGAGAACGATGGAAATCAGGTTTGCCTCAGGCCCTCCCGCCGATTGACGCCGGTTGAAATCGACGTGCCCGCGGATCCATCTTCTGCCGCATTCTTTGTGGCGTTGGCGTCGATGGCCGATGACGGTGAGCTCGTCCTGGAGGATGTCTGCCTGAATCGGACGCGGACTGGATTTTTCGATGCGATGAGTCGGATGGGAGCCGACATTGTCACGGGCAATATCGACGAAAGCGCGGGTGAGGAGCTCGGCTCGCTCCGCGTGCGCCCCGCAAAGCTTCTGGGGCTTCGCATCACCGGGGCGGACGTGCCATCGCTCATCGACGAGCTTCCACTTCTCGCCTGCGTGGCCGCGGGTGCCGGCGTCGAGCTCGAGATCACCGGGGCCGAGGAGCTGCGCGTGAAGGAAAGCGACCGCATCACCGCGGTGGTTGAGAATCTCTTAGCCGTCGGCGCTCGCGCCGAAGAGCTGCCGGACGGGTTGCGCGTCAGCGGCCCGCGTCGGGAGCTGTCGGGAACAGTCGATCCGCGGGGCGATCACCGGGTCGCAATGGCCTTTGCAGTGCTGGGGGCGGTTGACGGGAATCGCATCGAGGTCGGGGACCCAGAGTGCGTCGCCGTTTCGTATCCGCGCTTCTGGGAGGATCTCAGCCGGGCCGTCACGTGACGCGAAGAACGTGCGTGATCGCGATCGATGGCGCCGCGGCGTCGGGCAAGTCTTCCACCGCTCAGATGGTCGCGGACAAGCTCGGTTACCTTCACGTCGATTCCGGCTCGCTCTATCGCGCGGCGACCGCGGCAAGCCTTCGCCGGGAGAAGGATCCCTCGCGGTGGAACGAGGAGTCGGTGCTCGACGCCGCCCGGCCGGTAGAGCTCCGGGCCGCGCGCACCTCGTTCTACCCGGTGCTGGATGGACGCGCGATCGAGGAGGAAATCCGGGGAGCGGAGGTGACGCGGAACGTCTCTCGCGTGGCGCAGATGGCGCGCGTGCGCGACTGGGTCGACCGCCTGGTGAGAGACGCGGCGGAGGGCCGGAACGTCGTCGTCGATGGACGCGACATGGGGACGGTCGTGTTTCCCGATGCGGATCTCAAGGTCTTTCTCGTGGCGGATTCCCGCGAGCGCGCGCTCAGAAGACTGCGGCAGCGTGGCGAGGAGTCGGCGACGGAACAAATCGTCGACGACGAGACTATACGCATTCAGGAGCGCGATGCGCGTGACGCAAAGCAGACCGTTCCCGCGAGGGACGCCATTGTGATCGACACGACCGCTCTCACGCAGCAGGAGCAGGTGGAACAGATCGTGAGTCTGTCGAAGCAGCGAGCCTGACCGCTCGAGCTTCGCGCGCCTTGTATCCCGGCTCTCTCGTCTTATGAGAGTGCGATCAACCGGATGAATGTTATGCGCAGGTTCACTGACAGAGCTGGCCTGGACTGGAGTGCATTCGAATCCGTGCGGCCGGGAGGACTTCCCGATCGCAGGGTGAAGCCAGCGAGCGTCACCGTCGCCTTCAAGTGCGACGACGGCAGCGAGGTGTCGATGGATCTGCCGGTCGGCGCGCTCGACGGACTCACCGACGGGGAGCTGATCCTTCTCCTCACCAGGGGGCTTAGGTAGTCTCTTCGCACCGCCGCTAGGGAGTCGCGCCGGACGTTGACCCCGAGGGGCAGCGGGTCTACATTAAAAGGCTTGATTGGAACGCACTCAAACCTTTAACCAGCAACATGATAGACTCGCCCAACGCGACCACAACCCCCAACCCCGCCGGCGCGACGCTGACCGCGCGGGAGAAGCGCGACCTGCAGAAGGCACAGCTGCGCCCGCTCGCCAACCTGCGCCCCGAGCTCTACGACGAGGACGATTACTCGCAGGACGAGCTCGAGACAATGATGGAGATGTACAACGGGACGATGGCCTCCATTGAGGAAGGCGAGATCGTCAAGTCCCGTGTGCTCGATATCCGTGACAACATGGTCGTCCTCGACATCGGCTTCAAATCCGAAGGGACGATTCCGCTCGAAGAGTTCAAGGATCTCCCCGATCTCAAGGCCGGCGACGAAGTGGAAGTCCTCCTCGAGCATCTCGAGGACATGGAAGGCTCGGTCGTCCTCTCGAAGAAGAAAGCCGACTTCATGCGCGTCTGGGAGCGGATCCGGGTCGCCTACGAGAATGACGAGCCGGTGCGCGGCACCCTCATCAAGAAGATCAAGGGCGGCGTGGTCGTGGATCTCATGGGAGTCGATGCGTTCCTCCCCGGCTCGCAGATCGCGCTACGCCGCGTGCCGAACGTGGACGAGCTGCTCGGACAGACCTTCGATTTCAAGATCATCAAGCTGAACAAGCGCAGACGGAACATCGTCGTCTCGCGCCGCGTCATCCTCGAGCAGGAGAGAGCGGGGAAGCGCGAGAAGCTGATGAAGGAGCTCCAGAAGGACCAGGTGCGGAAGGGCGTGGTCAAGAACATCACCGACTTCGGCGCGTTCATCGACCTTGGCGGCGTGGACGGTCTTCTTCACATCACCGACATGTCCTACGGACGCATCCAGCACCCGAGTGAGATGGTCCACATCGGTCAGGAGCTAGAGGTCAAGGTGCTCGACATCGACTGGGATCGCGAGCGGATTTCGCTCGGCCTGAAGCAGCTCCAGAGCTATCCATGGAAGGATGTGGCCGAGAAGTATCCGGTTGGGACCCGCGTGTCGGGCAAGGTCGTCTCGATCACCAACTACGGCGCTTTCATCGAGCTCGAGCCCGGCATCGAGGGACTCGTTCACATCAGCGAGATGAGCTGGACGCGCAACGTCCGCCACCCGTCGAAGCTCGTGTCGATCGGTGAAGCGATCGAGGCTGTGGTGCTCAAGGTCGATCCGAACGAGGAGAAGATCTCCCTCGGCATGAAGCAGACGGAGCAGGACCCGTGGATGATGCTGCCGGAGAAGTATCCGATCGGCACGCGTCTCAACGGCAAGGTTCGCAACCTGACGAGCTTCGGCGCGTTCGTCGAGATCGAGCCGGGAATCGATGGCCTGATCCACATCTCCGACATGTCGTGGACGAAGCGCGTGCAGCACCCTTCGGAAGTCGTGAAGAAGGGTGATGCGGTGGATGTCGTGATTTTGAACGTGGATGCCGAGAACAAGCGGATCAGTCTTGGGCTCAAGCAGGCGACGGAGGATCCATGGCTCCGCATCGGCGAGACGTATCCAGTGGGCACCGAGCTCCGGGGTAGAGTCGTGCGCCTGATGGACAAGGGTGTGGTCGTCGACATTGGGAACGACATCGAGGGCTTCGTTCCGGTGAGCCAGCTCAACTTCGGCCAGTCGGTGAACAGTCCGGCGGACATCGTTTACGAGACGATGAATCTCGACCTCAGGGTTCTCGAGGTAGATCCGATCCACCGGCGGATAGTACTGGCGGTCACGGCGATTCCCGCGGAGCAGCCTCAGCGCCCCGAGACGCCGTCCAAGGTCATCCCTATGGAGTCCGACGATTACAACCTGTCGGATCCGATTCCACCGGTCCCCGAGGCGTACGTAGAAGAGCCGGCGTGAGCTTTAGCGACTCGACCGACCAGCGGTCCACCCCACGGGGGTGGGCCGTTTTTTTTTGCTGTCGCGGAGGGTCGTCACCCGCCCACGATCACCACAGCGCTCCCCTGGACGGAGCCTTG
Source organism: uncultured Gemmatimonadaceae bacterium (assembly GCA_964391175.1). Classification (GTDB taxonomy): domain Bacteria; phylum Gemmatimonadota; class Gemmatimonadetes; order Gemmatimonadales; family Gemmatimonadaceae; genus UBA4720. Next base: position 20,523 of record CAYMKQ010000019.1, read on the forward strand.
CCCTTGCGAGCCGCTGGTGCGGCTTTCATGATGCAAGGTATCGCGCCGGTTACCCCGGCCGATCCACCGGTCAACTGCACACATTGAGGCTCCGATGAAGACGTGCTCCCGTCTGCTGCTCACCGCCTTCGCCGTCAGCGGCACTCTCGCGCCGACCGCATCCGCCCAGATCGTTCCCGCGGCCAGAGCGCTCCCGCCGATCCCTTATACGCAATTCGTCCTGCCCAATGGATTGCGAGTGGTCCTGCACGAGGATCATTCGACTCCCATCGTCGCGGTGAACGTGTGGTATCACGTCGGATCGAAGAACGAGGTGCCGGGCAGAACGGGTTTCGCCCATCTCTTCGAGCACATGATGTTCCAGGGCTCGAAGAACTACGACGACGACTTTTTTCGGCCGCTGCAGAGCGTCGGCGCAACACTGAACGGATCGACGAATGCCGACCGGACCAACTACTTCGAGATAGTGCCCTCCAACTATCTGGAGCGCGCGCTCTTTCTCGAGGCCGACCGCATGGGCGGGCTCCTCGACGCGCTGACCGAGGCGAAGCTCGCGAACCAGCGTGACGTGGTGAAGAACGAGAAGAGGCAGAACTACGACAACCGGCCCTACGGGCTGGTCGGCGCGCGGATCGCCGAGCTCCTTTATCCGAGCGACCATCCATACCACTGGCTGACAATCGGTGCGCTGGAGGATCTGACGGCGGCCTCGATGGAAGACGTGAAGGGATTCTTCCGGCGATTCTACACGCCGAACAATGCATCGCTCGTGATCGCGGGCGACTTCAATCCGGACCAGGCCAAGGCGCTCGTCAGGAAGCACTTCGGCCCCATTCCCCGTGGTCCCTCGGTCAACCGAATCGTGGCCCGCCAGCCCGTAATCGAGAGGGAGATTCGTGTCACCATGCAGGACCAGGTGACGCTGCCACGTCTCTACATGGTCTGGCACAGCGTTCCCGAGTATTCCGCCGACGATGCCGCGCTCGATGTGCTCGCGGCGATTCTGGCGCAGGGAAAGACCTCGCGCCTCTATCGCGCCCTGGTCTACGACGGGCAGATCGCGCAGGACGTGTCGGCCGGCAACAACTCGCGTGAGCTCACCGGAACGCTACAGATCACCGCGACGCCGAAGCGAGGAGCGTCGCTCGAATCCATCGAAGCCATCATCAACCGCGAGTTGGCGAGAATAGTCGCGGAGCCGCCGTCGCGCGAAGAGGTGGACAAGGTCAATAACGCGCGGGAGGCGGGCTTCATCTACAGTCTCCAGACCGTCGGTGGGAAGAGCGACCGCATGAACGCGTACACCACCTTTCGCGGGACTCCGGGATTCTTCGAGCAGGATCTCGCCCGCTATCGCGGCGTGACGCCGGCCGATGTCCAGCGAGTCGCTCGGAAGTACCTGACCGACAAGCGACTCGTTCTCACCGTGCTTCCGGGTGTCCGCGATGCGGCGCGCCGGACAGCGGCGGCCACGCCGGAGGATGAATCTCCGGCGCCCGCGAGGACGGCCCCGGTCGATGCGAAGCGGGATCCATCCGCGGCGGCGCGCGCTGAGGCGGCGCTCCCGGGCCCGGGGCCTGCGCCGAGGTTCGCCTTGCCCCAGCTCCAGCGCCGGAAGCTCACCAACGGTCTGGATGTGCTCATCGCCGAGCACCACGAGCTCCCAGTCGTCACCATGAATCTCGTCGTGAAGTCCGGCTCGGCGTCGGACCCTGCCAACCGCACCGGTCTCGCGAACGCGGTAGCGAATCTGCTGGATGAAGGCACGACGACCAAATCCGCGCTCGACATCTCCGAACAGCTTTCTGCGATCGGCGCACAGCTCGGCACCGGCGCTGGCTGGGACGCGACTAACGTCACCTTGACGACGCTGACCAGACACGCCGATGCCGCCCTCGACATCTTCAGTGACGTGCTCCTGAGGCCAGCTTTCGCGGACGCGGAGCTGGCCCGCTTCCGGGCATCGCGTCTCACCGCGCTCGCGCAGCGTCGTGACGATGCGACTGCGATCGCGGGAGTGATTTATCCCTCCATCCTGTACGGCGCGAATCATCCGTACGGTCGTCTGGCGCAGGGAGACGAGACCTCGACGAGAGCTCTCACCGCCGCCGATCTCCGGTCTTTCTATTCCGCCAACTACCTCCCCAACAACTCTTCCCTCATCGTGGTCGGCGATGTGCGGCCCGACGAGGTCGTGACCAGGCTCGAGCGCGCGCTCGGAGCGTGGAAGCCGGGAACCGTACCGAGCGTCCAGCTCGACGCTCCGGCTCCGCGTGACAAGACCGTCATCTATCTTGTCGACAAGCCCGGCGCTGCCCAGTCGGTGATCAACATCGGTCACGTCGGCGTCGCCCGTTCGAGCGCCGACTACTTTCCGCTCCTCGTCCTGAATACGATTCTCGGCGGGCAGTTCATGTCGCGCGTCAATCTGAATCTGCGCGAGAACAAGGGTTACACCTACGGCGCCCGTACAGCTTTCGAATACAGGCGTGGGGCGGGCCCCTTCAGCGCCAGCGCGGGAGTGCAGACCGCGGTGACGAAGGAATCGGTCGCCGAGTTTCTTCGCGAGCTGCGGGGGATCCGTGGCGACATTCCGGTGACGGAAAATGAGCTCGAGACAGCGAAGCAGAGTCTCACGCTCGGCTACCCGCGCACCTTCGAGACTCCGGCGCAGATCGCCGCGCGGCTGGCCGATGTCGCGCTGTACGGACTCCCGGACGACTACTTCAACAACTACGTCGCCAGCATCGACCGGGTGAATCTCACGGACATCTCTCGTGTCGCGAACGCCGCGATCGATCCTTCGCGACTCGCCATCCTGGTGGTCGGCGACCGGAAGGTGATCGAGCCGGGACTGCGATCGCTCGACGGACTGGGCACGACCATCACGTTCCTCGATGTCGAAGGTCGCCCGCTTACCGAGGTCAGGCAGCCGTAAGCGCGCGAAATCCGGCGCGCACCGACCTGGAGGCGAGTTTCTTGCCCTCCAGTCGTTAAGAGTTCCAGCCACAACTTCGCGGAGGCGGGCCGATGAAGTGGACACCGGGCGGGCGCAGCAGCAATCTCGAGGACCGACGCTCGAGCGGCGGGATGGGCAAGGGACTGGGCATCGGAGGAACAGTCGTCGTGCTGGCGCTCAGTCTGATCTTCGGGCGCAATCTCTTCTCCGATCTTGGTGTCGAGCCTGGAGGCGGTGGCGGCGGGACGCCGATGACGGCCGCAGAATCAGCCGCTCAAGACACCGCGATCCAGTTCATGTCATTTCTACTGGACGACGTGCAGGGCATCTGGGCGCAAAAGCTGCAACAGTACGGCACGACCTACAGGCCGGCTCGCCTGGTAGTCTTCCGCAACTCGACTGATTCGGGATGTGGCCCGGCACAATCAGCCATGGGCCCCTTCTATTGTCCGCTGGATGAGGGAGTCTATCTCGACCTGGGGTTTTACGACGAGCTGAACAAACGCTTCGCTGCGCCCGGAGACTTCGCGCAGGCATATGTGTTGGCCCACGAGCTCGGGCACCACGTCCAGCACGTGCTTGGAACGGACGCGCGAGTGCGGCAGGCGCAGGAGTCAAATCCCGCACAGGCCAACGAGCTCTCCGTGCGTATCGAGCTACAGGCTGACTGCTACGCCGGCGTGTGGGCGAATTCGACGAATCAGCGTGATTTGCTCCACCAAGGTGATGTCGATGAAGCCCTTGGTGCCGCGTCCGCCGTCGGAGACGACCGCATTCAGCAGCAGACGACAGGCAGCGTGAACGTCGATTCCTTCACGCACGGATCGGCGGCGCAGAGATCGGAATGGTTCAAGCGCGGCTTCGCGTCGGGTGATCCGAGGAGCTGCAGCACGCTCTAACCTCGCGGGCAACGACAAACAGCAACCGAAAACTACACGCTGCCAGCTGACAGCTAACTACGCTTCCGGCCGCCAGCTGCCTACGACACTGACTGTTCGAACCGCGGATCAAGGACGGCGCTCTTGCCATCCACCCCCCCGAACGCCAGTTGCCCGTGCGCAGCCCGCGCCGATGACGTCCCGACGTAGTGAGGCTAGCAGCTGGCGGCTTTGAGCTGATCGCTGGCAGCGCGTTCAGTTCGCAGTTTGCAGTTCAGTTCGCTAGAGGTAGCGGGTCCGCAGAATATCCCTGTGGTGCAGCTCGTGCCCGGCGATGATATAGGCCAGAGCGCGAACGCTCACCTCCGCGCCATTCGCGACTCCGCGCCGCATCCACGCCGCCTCGTCGAGGTGCCTGAACAGGAAGATGCTCGAGCGGCGGACGCTCTCCATCTCCGAGGCCAGCTCCGTCAGCGGATAGGCGTCGAACGACGCGTTCCGTACGTAATCGTCCTGCTCGAAGCCGGGGAGCGCAGTCGCATCCGCGCGCGCGAATCGAAGCGCGCGGGCGGCGAAGATACGCTCGCTGTCGATGAGGTGCCCGACAATCTCGTTGACGCTCCACTTTCCGGGGGCATAGCGGTAGGTGGAGACCGCCTGCGGCAGACCGCGCAGCAAAGCCAGTGTCTCCCGCATCTGTGACTCGAGAGTGGAGAGGATATCTCCATCCGGAACCTGCTCGATGTACTTCCCGTAGTACGGAAGAAACTCCGTCTGGTCGGGTCTCATCGTCCTCGCTGTCGCACTAGACTCCGTCTGTGCTGGTTTCCTGACTTTCGCTGTCGGCACGGCGCCCTCCCCCCCTGCGCGGTGAAATGCTTCGTGAAATAGAACCTGACGGTCAACACGCCGACAAGATAGGGCCGCAAGCGGAATCTTCCTCGCGGAATCGGCTCCTGACGCGGGGGAGCCGCTATAGGCGCAGTCAACACGAAAACACATTGAAAAGGCGTTGCCGCGGGCCGGTTCTGGCGTCCATATCGCGACCCCCCTCTCTCGCCTCACCCGGCGGGAGATGCGACCATCGAGCGCGCGTGCTCGAGGAGGAACACTGGGACAGACTGACTCTCAAGAGTACGTTGGCTCCGCCCTGGCGGCCGGCCTTCGATACGTGACCGATGCGATGCCGGGAATCCGCCGGCGGCGAAGCGGCCGCGGGTTCTCCTACGTGGACCCCGACGGCCGCGTCATTCGCGCGCGCGCGCTCATCAAGCGGTTCCGCTCACTGGTCATTCCCCCGGCGTGGACGGAGGTGTGGATCTGTCCGCTCGAGGACGGACATCTCCAGGTGACGGCGCGCGACGCTCGCGGGCGCAAGCAGTACCGCTATCATCCGGGATTCCGCCAGCACCGTGACGGGACCAAGTTCGAGCGGATGTTCGCGCTCGGCGACGTGCTCTGGAAGATTCGCGAGCGCGTCGAGCACGACGTGGCGCTACCCGGGCTCCCCCGCGACAAGGTCATGGCGACGGTCGTGTGGCTGCTCGAGAAGACCCTCATCCGCATCGGCTCCGACGAGTACGCGAAGGCCAACAAGTCCTTTGGTCTCACCACTCTCCGGCGCCGTCACGTCGCCATCAACGGCGCGAAGCTCCGCTTCGAGTTTCGCGGCAAGAGCGGGATTGCCCACGCCGCCGACGTCACGGACCGGCGTATCGCGCGAACCGTTCAGCGCTGCCACGAGCTGCGGGGAGAGGTGCTGTTCAAGTATCTGGACGACGCGGGTGAGCGGCAGGAAGTGGAGGCCGAGGATGTCAACGCGTTTCTCCAGGAGATAACGGGAGGCGACATCACCGCGAAGGACTTCCGCACCTGGGCGGGGACGATGCTCGTCGCCGAGGCGTTGCGCGCGGTGGGGCCGGCGGAAAGCAGGCGTGAGGCCGAGCGCAACATTGTCGCCGCGGTCGACACCACCGCCAAGAAGCTCGGCAACACGCGCAGCGTCTGCCGCAAGTACTACATCCATCCCGCGCTCATCGAGGCCTACCTCGAGGGATCGGTGCTCCCGCCGCTCCCCGAGCACACTTGGAGTCCGGGGACACCAGAGGAGCGAGTATCCCACGGTCCGACACTGCGCCGACACGAGGCCGACGTCCTGGCTTTCCTCAAGGCGCGCCTCAAACCGAATGCGCGGCGCGCACCGAGGCAGGAAGCACCAGAGCTGGAGCCGATAGCGGTCTAGTCCAGGTAGGGGTAGTCGGGATCGGCCAGCCGGGCCGCCCGTGCCGCCGCTTCAGGCCCCGCGATCTCCTTCGCCAGCTCGAGGAGCATCGGGCTGAGGTGCTCGCCGTACCGCAGGAGCGTCGCGGCGCGGGCCCGCCGAGCGAGCAGGAACGCGAGGAACGGCTGATCCGCCTTCAGTGCGTTGCAGGCCGGACAGGCGAGGACGAGGTTATCCCGTCTGTCGTACGCGGTCTTTCCCCGCCGGGGCGTCACGTGATCCATGGTGATCGCCGCCTGACTGACCTGTCGCTCGCAATACGCGCACACGGAGCCGTGCCGGTCGATCAGCCACTGGCGTGTCTCCATGTAGGCGTTCCGGCTCGTCGGCAGAGATGTGTGCTGCTGCGCCGGGCGTCTGGCGCGCTTTCGTGGTCGTCTCGGCCGTCGCGATGGCGTCAAACGGGATCGGGTTGGAGATTGCGGGCCGGCGGCATACGGAGAAAAGTAACAGGCTGCGCGGTCACATCCTCGGAACGAACATGATGTGAGCCTTCGGCGTCCCCGGGTTCATCACCCACGGAATGCCCTCGGCGGGAACGGCCGTGATGCCGAGCGACTGGGCGGTTGCGCCGGGCACGTAGATCACGAACAGCGGACGCGCCCCGCTCGCGGTCCCATTCACCGGATCGAAGCTCCCCGGCTTTCCAGTGAGTGAGTACAGGACAGCCGGCTGTCTCGGCATGCCAAGTCTTCCCCTTCGGACTTCATGAAACCGAACGGAATCCACGAGGTCCCCCTTGACTCCCTGTTCGCGCAGCGCTCTGCCGCGGGCCATGAACGGCTCGAGCGATTTGTGGTAGCAGGCGACGTGAAATCGCGCGTTTCCGGGATCGCTCGCAAGGCAGGTGAGCGCGCCGGTGCCCTGCCGCAACGTCACGAGTTTGCCCGCGGAGTTGTATCCCAGGACGGTCGCCGTCGCCCGGAGGTCGGCCGGAGCCGGCAGAACGGCGGCGGCGATCTGCTCGACGACCGGCGGCGCGGTCGCCGCCGTCATCGCGGAAGGCTCGGGAGTTTGGGCGACGAGTAGCTGTGCGCTGGCAGCCAGTGCGACCAATACCAGCAACGAATGTTGGCGTGTCCTAGCCAATTTGTATCTCCGTAGGCACTTCGGGATTCATCAACGATGCCCCGCCATCCGCGTAAATGACCTGACCCGTGATCCAATCGGCTTCGGGCGAGCAGAAGAGCGATGTTACGTCAGCGACGTCGGCAGGCGTTCCGAGCCTGCCCATCGGAGTCCAACCGCGCGTGTGCCAGTTCCGCAGGAGATCCTGCGCCTGCTGCGGCAAAGTGTTGAGCACGCTGTCCTCTGTCCAGCCCGGGCTGATCGCGTTGACGGTGATTCCGCGTTTGGCGAGCGCGACACCGAAATAGCGGACGAGCGACTCGAGTGCTGCTTTCGCGCAGCCCATGCCCACCCACGGCTGGAGTCCGCCGGTCCGGCTGCCCTCGGCGTAGGTGATGGCGAGGATCTTTCCTCCCTTCGTCATGAGCGCGCTCGCTTCCCGCACTCCGACGAGGAACGCTTTTGCCTGTGAGTCGAACGCCGTGTCCCACTGCTCGAGGCTGATGTCCATCGGCGCCTGAAAAAAGGCGGGTACCTCCGGTCGCGCGCAACTGACGAAGATGTCGAGCGTCCCGAACTCCTCCTTCACCTGCTGAAACATCCTCTTGATCTGCTCGGGATCGGTCACATCCGCCTGCACCATGAAGCCGTCGCTGCCCCGCTTTCGTATCTGGGCGAGAGTGTCCTTTGCCGCGGCTTCGTTCTGAACGTAGTGAATCCCGACCTTGACGCCCATTTCGGCGAGCTTGAGCGCGATTCCTCTTCCAATCCCACGGGAGCTGCCCGTGATCAGCGCGTGCTTCCCCTTGAGTGACATTGCGCCTCCATGTGCGTGGTGTCAGGCCCGGCGTCAAGGTTAGCGGCCTCGCCTTCGAAAACTTGCTTTTCACCAGGGCCAACCTTGCTTAAGAAGGTGGGGGTGACCGAGTTCCGCGGCTAGAGGCAACGGCTCGGGGGCGTTAGCTTTTCGCCCCAATGACAATGCGAGACAAGCTCGAGCTTCTGGAGCGCCGCCGATCCGAATCGGAGCAGGGCGGAGGTGAGGCCCGACTCGAGGCGCAGCACGAGAAGGGCAAGCTATCCGCGCGCGAACGGCTCGAGCTTCTTCTCGACGAAGGCTCGTTCGTCGAGCTCGATCGGTTCGTCGTCCACCGCTCGACCGACTTCGGCCTGGAAGCCCAGAAGTTCTATGGCGACGGTGTGGTCACGGGCCACGGCAAGATCGACGGACGGCTCGTTTACGTCTTCTCGCAGGACTTCACGGTGTTCGGCGGGTCGCTCTCCGAATCGTTCGCGGAGAAGATCGTGAAGATCATGGATCTCGCGATGCGAAACGGTGCGCCAGTGATCGGGCTCAACGACTCGGGAGGAGCCCGCATTCAGGAGGGGGTAGTATCGCTCGGCGGATACGCCGAGATATTTCTCCGCAACACGCTGGCCTCGGGAGTGGTGCCCCAGATCTCCGCCATCCTTGGCCCGTGCGCGGGCGGCGCCGTCTACTCGCCGGCGATCACCGATTTCATCTACATGGTGCGCGGCACGTCGTACATGTTCGTCACGGGGCCCAACGTCGTGAAGACCGTCACGCACGAGGACGTGACGATGGAGCAGCTCGGAGGCGCCGACACTCACGCGGGCACTTCGGGGGTCGCCCACTTCGCCTGCGATTCCGAACCCGAGTGCCTCCAGCACATCCGCGATCTCTTCCGTTTCGTCCCCTCCAACAATCTGGAGGATCCGCCACGCGGGGCGGGATCGGATCCGCGCGACAGGCGGGACGAGTCGCTGCTCGACGTAGTGCCGGACAACGCCAACAAGCCCTACGACATGCACGAAGTCATACGGCGCGTCGTCGACGACGGCGAGTTCTACGAAGTACAGCGCGAGTACGCCGCCAACATCATCTGCGGGTTTGCGCACCTTGGAGCATTCAGCATTGGCGTCGTCGCGAATCAGCCGGCCGTGCTCGCCGGGGTGCTCGACATCAGCGCATCGCTCAAAGCGGCACGCTTCATCCGCTTCTGCGATGCGTTCAACATCCCGCTCGTGACGTTCGAGGATGTGCCGGGGTTCCTGCCCGGCGTGGCGCAGGAGCACGGCGGAATCATCAAGCACGGCGCCAAGCTCTTGTTCGCCTACTGCGAGGCGACAGTCCCCAAGCTCACGGTGATCACACGCAAGGCGTACGGCGGCGCCTACGACGTCATGAGCTCGAAGCACATTCGGGGAGACTTCAACGTCGCCTGGCCGACGGCGGAGATCGCGGTGATGGGGCCCAGGGGCGCGGTGGAGATACTGTTCCGGAAAGAGATCTCGGAGAGCGGGGACGAGGCCGCGGCGACAGATGCGAAGATCGAGGAGTACCGCGAGAAGTTCGCGCATCCCTACATCGCAGCGGGACGCGGATATCTCGACGACATAATCGATCCGAGAGACACGCGGCCGGCTCTCATCGATGCGCTGGAGAGCCTTCGGAACAAGCGCGACAAGAATCCGCCGAAAAAGCACGGCAACATCCCGCTCTGATCGAGGGCGGCAGCGCCATGTTCAGCAAAGTTAGCGACCTCGGCTCCGGAGGATTTCTTTTCACCAGGGCCGACCGTGCTTGAAAAAGTTAGCGACCTCGGCTCCGGAGGATTTCTTTTCACCAGGGCCGACCGTGCTTGAAAAAGTTTTGGTGGCTAACCGTGGCGAAATCGCCGTGCGGGTGATCCGCGCCTGCCACGAGCTCGGGGTCCGGACGGTGGCCGTGTACAGCGAAGCCGACATCCGTGCGCCTCACGTTCGCCAGGCGGACGAAGCAGTTCTGCTCGGGCCGCCTCCATCGAGTGAGAGCTATCTCCGCGGTGACAGGATCATCGAAGCCGCGCGGGCGACGGGCGCGGAAGCGATTCATCCGGGCTACGGCTTCCTGTCGGAGCGCGAATGGTTCGCGCGCGCGGTCCGCGAGGCCGGGTTGGTATGGATCGGTCCGCCGGCGGAAGCGATTGCCGTCCTGGGGAGCAAGATGGCCGCGCGCACGCTTGCGGTGGCCCATGGCGTACCTGTCGTTCCCGGTACTACCGAGCCGCTCGCGAGCGCGAAGGAAGCCGAGAAGCTCGCGAAGAAGTTTGGCTATCCGATACTGCTCAAGGCTGCCGCTGGTGGCGGAGGGAAGGGAATGCGCGTCGTGTCCGCGCCGGGGGAGCTGGCAGGCGCGCTCGATGCCGCTCGACGCGAGGCGAAGAGCGCGTTCGGCGACGACGCTGTCTATCTCGAGAAGTTCATCGTGAGGCCGCGCCATGTCGAGATCCAGGTACTCGCCGACTCTCATGGTACGGTGCTCTCGCTGGGCGAGCGGGAGTGCTCGGTGCAGCGCCGGCACCAGAAGATGATAGAGGAGGCGCCGAGCGTGGCGGTCACCCCCGAGCTGCGAGCGCGAATGGGTGAGACTGCAGTGCGCGTCGCGCGCGCGGCGGGCTACGTCAATGCGGGTACCTGCGAATTCCTGCTCGACCATGCTGGAGCGTTCTACTTCCTGGAGATGAACACGAGGCTCCAGGTCGAGCACCCCGTGACCGAGCTCGTTACCGGGATCGATCTCGTGCAGTGGCAGCTGCGGATAGCTTCAGGCGAGAAGCTGCCGCTCCGCCAGGAAGACATCTCGCCGCGCGGCTGGGCGATCGAGTGCCGCATTACGAGTGAAGACGCATCAAACGGCTTTCTTCCATCGACGGGGAGAATCGCGCACCTGCATCTTCCGAGTGGACCCGGAGTGCGCTGGGATGGCGGAATCGAGTCGGGAAGCGAGATCGGGCCGTACTACGATCCGATGCTCGCCAAGCTCATCGTCTGGGGCGCCGACCGCGAGCAGGCGGTGCGGAGAATGCGGCGCGCCCTCGTCGACCTGACCATCCAGGGCGTCGAGACGTCGCGCGACTTTCACATCCGGGTGATGGACGACGAGGAGTTTCGTCGCGGTGAGATAGACAGCCAGTGGCTCGAGAGGCGTCTGGCATCGCTTCTGGAGCGCGCACCCGATCCCGACTCGGTTCGCGTCGCCGCTATCGCCGGAGCGCTTCTCGCCGAGCGCGATCGCACGGCGCGGATTGGATCGAGTGGCGGAGGGAGCGGGACGTTGCCGTCTCCAGATGCAGATGGCACCGCGGATTCGTGGAGGCGCGCCGCGCGACTGGAAGGTCTGAGAAGCTGATGCCCAGCGTCAGCGTCCAGATAGAGTCGATAGCGGCGGGCGGAGATGGCGTCGGCAGGACAGATGGGCTCGTCGTGTTCGTGCCTCGAACCGCACCAGGAGACGTCGTCACCGCGCAGATCTCCGGGAGGGGACACTTTGCGCGCGGGACGCTCGGGAGCGTCGTCACACCGTCGCCCGTCCGGGTGGAGCCGCCCTGCCCGCACTACACTCGCGATCGCTGCGGTGGCTGTCAGGTTCAGCACATGAGTTACGATTCGCAGCTCGCCGCGAAGCGGATCATAATCCGCGATTCGCTCCAGCGGATCGGGAAGCGCAGCAGCGTCGATGCGCCACCGATCGAGCGGAGCCCGAAAGAGTGGCGCTATCGCACCAAGCTCACGCTCGCAATACGGCGCCGAGGTGCACGGTGGATCGCCGGACTGCACCCCTACGATGATCCGGCGCGGATCTTCTCCCTCACCGATTGCCCGATTACCGACCGGCGGGTGGTGGCGGCGTGGCGCGAGGTGATGGAGGCCGACGCTTACTTTCCCGACGCCCGCGAGCTGCGCGGAAGCATCCGCATCACGAGCGGCGGTCCAACCTTCGTCATGATGGGTGGCCGGAGCTGGGCGGCGCGAGATCAGTTCTCCGCCGCAGTCCCGTCGTTGTCCGCCGTCTGGTGGGAACCCGACGACCAGACGGCCCGCAGGCTTCTGTACGATCGAAGAACCGATCGGTCGCCGAGCGCCTCGTTCGCGCAGGTGAATGCGGAGATGTCGGACGCAATGCATGAGTACGTCCTGGCGCGCGTGAGATCTCATCGCCCGAAGTCGGTGGTGGACGCGTATGCCGGAGCCGGTCACACTGCGGCTGTCCTCTCCCAGGCCGGAATCGCAGTCACGGCGATCGAGCTGGACGCCGACGCTTCCGAATGGTCCGCGGGAAAGCTCTTGGCTCCGTCACGCGCCGTGCAGGGCAGAGTCGAAGACCTGCTCCCGTCCCTGCTGCCCGCGGATGTCGTGATAGTCAATCCGCCGCGCGCGGGCGTCGACGCGCGAGTCACGGAGACGCTCGAGGCAAACGTCGCGACCACCCCGCGCATCATCTACATCAGCTGCAATCCGGCCACGCTGGCAAGAGACCTGTCCCGGTTGCCGAGCTTCCGCGTCGAATCGCTCCACGCGTTCGACATGTTTCCGCAGACCGCGCACGTCGAGACGGTCTGTGAGCTGGCTACCGGGGTTGTGGCGGCGTGAAGTACATCGTTCAGCTAAACGACGAGCGTCGGGCGGTGTCGCTCGATGCTGGCGGTGTCCAACATGAGGAGGAGGAAATCCTTCACGCCGAGCTGTCGGACATCGAAGGAAGCCCTGTGAGACTGGTCAGGATCGGTGCCCAGGTCTTTCGCGTCGTGGTGGAGAAGAGACAAGGGCGAGGGAAGTACACACTGTGGGTCGATGGCTACCGGTTCGAGACCGAAGCGCTCGATGAGCGGACCCGCGCGATTCGCGATCTCTCCGCCGCCCGTGCCGGTCCAACGGGACCAGCGCCGATCGTCGCGCCGATGCCGGGCCTGATCGTGCGCATCGACGTCAGGAAGGGCGACAGGGTCGAGGCGGGGCAGGGCGTCGTCGTGATGGAGGCGATGAAAATGGAGAACGAGCTGCGCGCCACTACGGGTGGCACGGTGAGGAGCGTAGAGGTGGCGCCGGGCACGGCCGTGGAGAAGGGGGCGCTGCTCGTCGCCCTCGAATAGGGCTCACGACCCTCGGGGCTTTCTCACACGCGCCGCGTTCGCGCTCTGCTTCTCCTCTA